>CAISZN010000659.1 GCA_903889985.1 uncultured Hyphomicrobiales bacterium
AAATCGCGGACGGGAATGCCGGTGCGGGCCGAAAAAGCCTCGGCGGCGCGAAAAGCGGCTTCGTTGAAGCTCTTGTCGTATTTTCCGCCCAGATCATAGACCACGGCCGGCTTCAGGTCGGCAGCCAGCGCGCCAGTGGCAAGGACAAGCGACAGGCCGGTGAGAAGCCGCCACGTGATCCGCATCATCAATGACTTCCCCACGACCCTCTGCTCCACCTGTGCGCCCGAACCTGCGAGAGTGGGTTGCCCCGGCCCCGCATTCTGGCATGCTTGGCCCGCCCCTCGCCAGCCGGGAGACGCCCATGAGCCGCAAGCTTGCAACACGTGTGCCCTTCCGCAGCCTTTGGCGCCTGCTTATGGGGATCGCATTTGTCATGGGTGTGTCACAGCCGGTATTTGCGCGCGGCAGCGGCCTGGCGGTGGACGTGGAACTGGTCTTCGCGGTGGATATCTCCTACTCGATGGATCGGGTCGAGCAGCAGATGCAGCGCGAGGGCTACGTCCAGGCCCTGCTGTCGCCTGAATTCCACGCTGCCCTCAAGGCCAATGCCTATGGCAAGATCGCCATCGCCTATATGCAATGGGCCTCCAACACCGATCAGGATGTGCTTCTCGACTGGACTGTGATCGACAGTCCCGAAAGCGCGGTGGAGGCCGCCGAGAAGCTGCGCCATGCGCCCTATCGGCGTGCCCAGCGCACTTCCATTTCCGGCGCCATCGACGCTGCGGCCAAGCTCTTCGATAACAATGGCTTCAATGGCACCCGGCAGGTCCTTGACGTGTCGGGCGATGGGCCCAACAACAATGGACGCATCGTCACGCAGGCGCGTGACGATGCCTTGGCACAGGGGATCACCATCAATGGCCTGCCGCTGGTTGGCATCCGCGAATGGATTGGCCCCGCCGACATCAAGGAGCTCGACATCTATTACGAGGATTGCGTTATCGGCGGGCCAGAATCCTTCATGATCCCGATCAAGGATACAACGAGCTTTGTCGAAGCCACCCGCAACAAGCTCATTCGCGAGATCGCGTCCCTCCCGCAGGTGCCGTCTTTCGGCCTGCCGATCCTGAAAGCGCAGGCAAAGCAGCCGCGCATTTCCTGCACCATTGGCGAATCGCTCTGGCGGGGCCGATGGGGGAATTGAGAGCCGGGCTTTCCCGTCGCGCCCTGCTGGCGGGCGCTGGTGCGTTGGCGCTATCGACGCACAGCGCTTTCGCGCAGGCTCCCTCCGGTGAGAGCGAGCCCATCATCTCGTCCTATGCGCGCCACCTGCCGGTGCTTGCCAGCCATGGCATGGTGGTGAGCCAGGAAGTCAGTGCCTCGGCCATTGGCGTGGATATTCTCAGGCGCGGCGGCAATGCGGTCGATGCGGCCGTTGCCACCGGCTTCGCGCTCGCCGTCACCCTGCCGCGCGCCGGCAATATCGGTGGCGGGGGCTTCATGCTGATCCACCTCGCGCAGGGCCGGCGCGACATCGCCATCGACTATCGGGAAATGGCGAGCGTCCTGACACGCAAGGATGTCTTCCTCGATGAGCAGGGCCGCTTCATTCCTGCCAAGTCCCAGTCGAGCGGGCTCGGGGTCGGCGTGCCGGGTACGGTCGCGGGCTTCGCGCTGGCCCATGAGAAATATGGCTCGGGCAAATTCAGCCTCGCCGATCTTCTTGCACCAGCCATTGCGCTGGCCCGCGATGGCATCGACGTGGATGAGGATCTTGCTGACAGCCTGCCCTCGGGCATGCGTCGCATGGCGCGTTATGCCTCGAGCCGTGCCATCTTCATGCGCCCTGACGGCACGGCGCTCCAGCGCGGCGACAGGCTCGTCCAGCGCGATCTCGCCTGGAGCCTGACGCAGATTGCCGAGCAGGGCGCGCGCGGGTTCTACACCGGCCCTGTCGCCGAGCGCATAGCCGCTGCCGTGCGCGAGGTCGGCGGACAGATGAGCGCCGAAGACCTGGCATCCTACCGCGCGATCGAGCGGCCCGTGGTGCGTGGCACCTATCGCGGACGTGAGATCATCTCCATGCCGCCACCATCATCCGGTGGCGTGCATGTGATCCAGATCCTCAACATGCTCGAGCGCTTTCCGTTGCATGACTGGGGGCATAATTCAGCGGCGACGATTCATGTCATGGCAGAGGCGATGAAGCTCGCCTATGCGGATCGTGCATCCTGGCTTGGTGATCCCGATTTCTTCAAGGTGCCGATGGCTGGCCTCGTGTCGAAGGCCTATGCGCAGAAACTGGGCGAAGCAATCTCCACCGAGCGCGCGCGGCCATCATCAGAGATTCATCCCGGCAATCCGGTCCCTTATGAGAGTGACCAGACGACGCATTTTTCCGTGGTCGATGCGCAGGGCAACGCGGTCTCGAACACCTACACGCTGAATTTCTCCTACGGCCTTGGGCTCGTGGCGGCTGGCACGGGCATCCTGCTCAACAATGAGCTCGATGACTTCGCCGCGCGCGAGGATGCGCCGAATGCCTTCGGGCTGCTTGGCGGCGAGGCCAATGCGCCGGGGCCACGCAAGCGGCCGCTGTCCTCCATGAGCCCAACCATGGTGTTCCGCGATGGCGAGCTCGAGCTTGTCACCGGCTCGCCCGGCGGGTCGCGCATCATCACGATCGTGCTCCAGATCATCCTCAATGTGCTCGATCACGGGATGAATGCAGCCGAGGCGAGTGCTGCTTCGCGCATTCATCACCAGTGGATGCCCGACGAGCTGCAGGTCGAGAATGGAATTTCCATCGACACGCTGCGCCTGCTTGCGGCAAAGGGACATCGCATCCGACCGACCCGCGCCTTTGGGTCGGCGCAGACCATCCATCGCGCGCAGGGCGTGCTGATGGGGTCAGCCGATACGCGCCAGCGCGGCACGGGTGCCGTGGGGTATTAGGGTTGGACCGCAGACTCCCTCTACCCGCTTACGGGGAGAGGGTTGGGGTGAGGGGAACTCTTAAACAGCTGAAGGCCTTGCTCTCGGCGCAGGCCCTCCCCCGCAGACGGGAGAGGGGACGCGCACACTGAGCCGTTGTCTATGTCAGCCGTGCCGGCCCAGCACTTCCTTCACCGCTTCGACGAGATTGCTCTCGCTCACGGAGAACTGGGCGCGCTGGCGCAGTTCCAGATAATCGCTGCGGTCCTTGGTGGAAGCGGCGAGTTCGGCGCCCAGCACGAGGTCACGTATCGAGACCTCGCCCTTCTCACGCTCGTTCGAGCCTTGGATCACCGCACAGGGCGAGCTGCGACGGTCGGCATATTTGAGCTGGGCATTCATGCCGGCAGCACCGAGATAAAGCTCGGCGCGGATGCCTGCATTGCGCAGCTGCGTGACCATGCGCTGGTAGGCAGGCACCTGATCCTTGTCGAGCACCAGCACGACCACGGGGCCGCGGATGTTCTTGGCGGAGACCAGCGGGCTGTTCATCAGCTTCAGCGCAGACACGAGGCGTGAGACGCCGATGGAGAAGCCCGTTGCGGGAACCGGCTCGCCACGGAAGCGCGCCACAAGTCCGTCGTAGCGGCCACCGCCACCCACCGAGCCGAAGCGCACGGGGCGGCCATGCTCGTCCTTCACCTCGAAGGTGAGCTCGGCCTCATAGACCGGGCCCGTGTAATATTCGAGGCCGCGCACGACGGCGGGGTCGATGAGGATGCGGCCTTCATAGCCAGCAGCTGCAAAGAGCGTGGCCATCTGTTCCAGTTCACCCACGCCTTCGCGGCCACGGGCGGAGTCGCCAACGGCTGTCATCAGG
>CAISZN010000660.1 GCA_903889985.1 uncultured Hyphomicrobiales bacterium
GACCGGGAGGCGGAGAAGATTGCCGCCCTGGATCTTGGCGCCAATGACTATGTCGAAAAGCCCTTCGGAATCGGAGAGCTGATGGCGCGACTGCGGGTCGCCATGCGCCAGACCGGAGCACCGCGGCCGGAGCAGAGCCTTCTCAACTTCGGTTCCCTGCAGATCGATCTGGCAAAGCGCCTCGTGAGCCGGGATGGCGAGGTCATCCATCTCACACCGAAGGAATACGACCTGCTGACGACCCTTGCGCGCGATGCGGGCCGGGTCATCACCCACAAGCAGATTCTGGCCTCGCTATGGGGACCGGCCCACAAGGATGACACACAATATCTGCGCGTCTTCGTCGGACAGCTGCGCGCCAAGATCGAGACCGACCCAAGCGCCCCCAAACTGATCAAGACGGAATCCGGCGTCGGCTACAGGTTCGCAGAGCCATCGAGCTGATGGGAAACATGTCCCCGAAGTTCCGTGACGATGGAAGATCCAGAGGGTGCCGGAAATTACCCTGGCAGGCCCGGGCATTCCGAATGGGGCCGTCTCCCGCAACATCAGATTAATATTTCATGAATCGTTAGCTTGACCTAAGTCAGGCGTTAACTTCTGTTCTTGAGCTACGCTTTAGCGCCAACGAATCAAAACCTTAGTGGGATTGGATCAGATATGCACGGGATCGAGAAACGCCTGCGTGCTCCTCTCGTTGCTGGTGTCCTCGCGATTTGCTCCTGCCTTCTGGTGG
The DNA here is from genome assembly GCA_903889985.1 of uncultured Hyphomicrobiales bacterium. Lineage (GTDB taxonomy): Bacteria > Pseudomonadota > Alphaproteobacteria > Rhizobiales > Beijerinckiaceae > Terripilifer. Next base: position 737 of record CAISZN010000660.1, read on the forward strand.
GATATTCAACCCTGCTCGACCGTTCAGCTGCAATCGAGAACGCGCAGCGAAGCAATCGGGACGCTGCGCGCATTGTCGCCAGCCAGGTTGAGGAATCGATTCGTGCGGTCGACATTCTGGCTGACGACGTCATTGCACGCATTCCCCGGGAGGCCATGACCTCCCTGGAAAGCCTGCGCGCCGCCATCGCGACCCCGGCCTTCCATGGGCTGCTGGAAAACCGCAAGGACCGGATGCCGGATGCTGATGTGATCACCATCGTGGGTAGCGACGGAATGTCGATCGTGACGACCCGTGGCTGGCCGACACCATGGATGAACAGTTCCGGCGGGATCCATTTTCAGAACGTCAGCCAACACCCCGGCCCGCAGCTGCAGGTCAGCACGACCATATTCAGCAAGGTATCCGGCTCGGGGATCGTCTATTTCAGCCGGCGGATCGAAACACCATCGGGAGACTTCATTGGCTATGTCACGACCGGCATGGCACGCGGCTTCTATGAAAAATTCAACAACAGCTTTGCCCAGATTCCTGGCGGCTTCGTGAGGCTGATCCGCAACGACGGCTATGTCATCTCCGGCAATGCGGATAGTGAAGAGTCCATCGTCACCAAGCGGATTCCTGCAACCAATGAGTGGCACAGACTCATTCGGTCCGGCGGCGGCACGACGCGCGTCGTCGGAGCCGATTCAAAGATTGCGCGCTATGTCGCCGTGCAACCCCTGGCCAATTATCCGATTTCAATCAGTGTCGGCGTGCAGGAAGCCAGGATCCTGGAGCAATGGTGGTCACAAGCTGTTCCGCGGGCCATGGGCCAACTCGTGCTCGCGGCTTTCATCTCTGGCCTGATCTTTTTTCTCTACCTGCTCTATATCCGATCACAGGAATCAAAGATCGAGCTGGCCCGTCGCTCAAGCGAGCTTGAAGCATCCTACAAACGGCTGAACCTGCTTTTGTCCAACATGACTCACGGCGTCACCATGTTCGATGAAAATCAGAGATTGCTGGTGATCAGCGATCGGTGTTTCGAGCTTTACGGAATCGAACGAGACCAGATCAAGCCTGGCATGAGCTGGGAGGAAGTCCGGGACATTACAAGCAAGGCCGGTGTGCTGATCGGCGACAACCATACGAAGCTGATGCGCACGACTGCATCAGGCAAGCAGATTGGCCAGCAAACCTTCGTCATTCAGACAACCGCGCATGATCGGCATATCGCCGTGACCCGCGCGATGACCAACCGGGGTGGATGGATCTCGGTCCACGAAGACGTCACCGAACGTGAGAACTCAGCGCGCAGGATCGAGCGGCTGGCCCGTTACGATACGCTGACAGGTCTCGCCAATCGTGCCCTGTTCATCGAGCAGATGACAGACCTCTTCAGCAGGGGAGATGCACGTCCCATCTTCGTGCTGATGCTTCTGGACCTTGATGAGTTCAAGGCTGTCAACGACAGCTTTGGTCATCCAACTGGCGACCAGCTGCTGGTTTCCTTCGCCGAGCGACTGCGTGCCGGAGCGCCCGATGACTTGATCGCGCGGGTCGGCGGAGATGAGTTCGTGATTCTGCGGGTGCTGCAGGAGGGGGACGAACATTCGATTCCCCACTTCATCGAAACACTCCTGGCCTCGACTCGTCTGCCCTATGGAATTGAAGGCCATGAAATCAAGGTTGGGCTGAGCATCGGCGCGGCCCTTGCGACACGCGAGGTGCGCACCACTGAGGAAATCCTGCGGCAGGCAGACTTTGCGCTCTACAAGGCAAAGCAGGATGGGCGAAACGGATTCCGCATTTTCAACTGTGATATGGAATCTGAAATCCAGTCGCGACGCGAACTGGCGCGCGACCTTGATGCGGCCTTGGTGGCCGGCGAAATCATGGTCTATTTCCAGCCAATCGTCGATGCCAAGACTCTGGATGTCCGCGCCATGGAAGCACTCTGCCGCTGGCGGCATCCCACCCGGGGCTTCGTGCCACCAAACCTGTTCATTCCCGTTGCAGAGGAGGCAGGCCTGATTGGCGCTCTTGGCCAGTATGTGATGGCCAGCGCCTGCCGCACGGCTGCGACATGGCCCAAGCATGTGCACCTGTCCGTCAATGTCTCGCCGATCCAGCTCGCCCGTCCGGACTTCATGGATATGGTGAAAGATGCGTTGAACTCTTCCGGCCTTGCCGCATCAAGACTGGAAATGGAGATCACGGAATCCGTCCTGCTCGATCACCACACGCACAACCGCGAGCTGCTTGGCCAATTGCACGACCTTGGAATCGGAATTTCGCTGGACGATTTCGGGACCGGCTACTCCTCGCTGAGCTATCTTGATCGCTTCGCCTTCGACAAGATCAAGATCGATCGCAGCTTTGTCATGCGTCTGGGGGACAGCAGCGGGATCTCGACCATCATCTCCGCTGTTTCACTCATTTCCAAAGCTTACAACGCGCAAACGACGGCCGAAGGCGTCGAGACTTACGAACAGGCGCAGCTTCTCAGGGTTGCGGGCATCGATAATTTTCAGGGCTATCTCTTTGGTGCGCCACATCCCGCCGAGAGCTGGATTTTCGAGGATGGCAAAGTGTCTCTGAGAACTGATAAGGTGCGCTCGGCCTGAGGCGTGATTGACGCCCTCGGCTGAGAGATTTGACCTTGGCCTCTTGCGTCCAGACCCGACCATGGGCGAGGGCCGCTGACGCAGCTGAGCGGACGACGACTTGGTAATACGAACCATTTCCAGGCTGACATTCAGGCTTTCCGCAGCACTCCTCGCACTCGGCGTCACGACCTGGTCGTCCCTGTCCCTGTGGTATCGGGCGCCCGGACCTGAACTGGCAAGAGGAACATTGGCGCTTGGCTTTGCCCTCGCTGGCCTGGTGAGTTGCTACGGCATCCTTCGCGGCAGACGTCGTGCAGCCCTCGTGCTGATCCTGCTCTTTGCGCTCGATCTTGCCTGGTGGTCGACCATCAGACCGCCAGCCGTTGCGGACTGGGCGGATGATGTGTCCCGCCAGGTCACCGGCACGATCACAGGAGACCGGCTTGTGCTCGAGGATGTCCGCGATTTCGAATGGCGAAGCGACACGGACTATACGCAGAGGTGGACCGCTCGCGAATACAACCTGAAGGACGTCCGGACGCTCGACCTGTTCATGTCCTATTGGGCCGGGCCCGAAATGGCCCACATGATTTTCAGTTTTGGCTTTTCGGACGGGCGTTACCTGGCATGGTCGGTGGAAGTGAGACGCCGCAAGGGTGGCGAATTTTCTCCCATTGCCGACCTGTTCAAAAGCAATCCGCTCGTCATGGTGGCGAGCGAGGAGCGTGATGTCATAGGCGTTCGCTCAAATGTGCGGGGAGAGAATGTTCAGCTGTTCCGACTGAACACCTCGCCCGAGATCACCCGCGACATCCTGCTGGCCTATGTCGCGCAATCCAACGATCTCGCCAGGACGCCGCGTTTCTATCATTCGCTCATGACGAACTGCACGATGTCCATCTTCGCCCTCATCAAGTCTCTGGGAATCAGCATTCCCTTGGACTGGCGATTGGTCGTGAACGGCTATCTGCCAGACTATGCCTATGAAATTGGGGTGCTGGACCGGCGCAGGCCGCTGTCGCAGATCAGGGACCTCGCCCAGATTTCGGCACATGCCAAAATGGCTTCACCCGATGAGTTTTCGTCGGCCATCCGGATCGGGGTTCCCAATCCAATGCAGTGACAGCGATTTGATCAGGTCTGCAGGGGTTTTCCTCAGAACAGCTTTTGCGATTCCTTGGACAGCGAGAACCCGTGCCCGTTCAGGTTCGTGCAGGTCATGCCCGTCGGTTGCGACTGACAGGTGAAAGCGCCGCGGCTGAAACTCTGGCCATAGGC
>CAISZN010000661.1 GCA_903889985.1 uncultured Hyphomicrobiales bacterium
ATGGAAGGGCGTCACGCCTTCTGCAGCGACGGCACGCGCAAAGCCCGCGGCCAAGGTCGCATCACAAGGAGCGGCCGGCGCTTCATGACGCATGACCACGTCGATCTTCACACCGCGTTTGGCGGCAATGCCGGCGACGAGTGCCTGAATATCCTGCACAGTCCTGCGGCGCTGCGCATCATCCGGGCTGCGCACATCGAAGGTGAGGCGGGCCTTGCCCGGCACCACGTTGATGGCACCACCCGGCACCTCGACCACGCCGGTCGTGGCCACGAGCTGCGGCTCCTGCTTGGCCCGCGCCTCGATGGCGAGGATGATCTCGGCGGCGGCCGCGGAGGCGTCGTGGCGCATGGCCATGGGCAATGTGCCCGCGTGGCCAGCAACGCCCTCAATCAGAATCTCGCCGCGCGAGGCTCCATTGATCGCCGTGACAATGCCCACAGGCAGGCCCTTCGCCTCAAGCACCGGCCCCTGCTCGATATGCACCTCCACATAGCCGATGACATGCGCCGGATCGCGGCGGACGGAATCGACCTCGTCAATGGGAGCAGCGAAAGCCTCCAGCGCCTCACGGCGGCTCACTTTCTTGGCGTCGCGGTCATCGAGGCTCGCAGGATCGAAACGTCCCGCCACTGCCCGCGAACTCGTCAAGGTCGTGGGAAAGCGTGTGCCCTCCTCGTCGGCAAAAGCAATGAGCTCGATGGCAAAGGGCAGGCGACGCCCCTCGCGGTGGAATGTTTCGATGACGCTCAGCCCTGCGATGACACCGAAATTGCCATCATAGATTCCAGCATTGCGCACCGTGTCGATATGCGAGCCGATCAACAGTACAGGAGCATCCGGCGTCGCCGCTTCATAGCGGCCAACGAGCGAGCCCGTCGCATCCACATGGACCGACATGCCGGCTGCAACAAACAGCGGCGACAGATGCGCGACCGCATTGCGGTGTGACGGCGACAGGGACAGGCGCGTCATCTGCCCCGGCACGTCCGTGAAGGTCGCGAGCTCTCGCAGCCGCGCCTCGATGAGATCTCCCGACAGAGGATCCATGTTCACGCCGGCAACATCTGGCTGAGCCGCAGTTCAGCGATGCGATCGATCTGGTTGAGCGCCTCGCGGAATTCGTCATCGGCCGAATTCTGCAGGCGATGCTCGAAGGCAGAGAGGATCTCCTCCTTGGAGCGCCCGCGCACTGCCATGATGAACACGAAGCCGAACTTCGCCTTATAGGCGTCGTTAAGCCGGGTAAACTTCGCCAGCTCATCGGCGGTCAGCCGATCAAGCCCGGCTGAGGACTGCTCTGCCGTGGAATCCGCCGTCAGGAGCTTCGCCTGCGCCAGCCTGCCGGAGAGATCCGGATGTGCATTGATCAGGGCAAGCTGCTTGTCGTGAGGTGCCGCGGCGACAACCGCTGCCATGCGGCGGGCAAGCGCCACAGCCCCATCGGCACCCGACAGGCCGCGATCATAGGCCTCCTGCGCGATCCAGGGCGAATGCTCATAGACGCCCCCAAAACGCTCGACAAAAAGCGCCTTCGACATGAAGCTGGGCACATAGCCGCCGGGCGGTGCATGGCTGCCGATCCAGTGCCTGGCGATGTCGAGACGGGTCGCCACCCAGACGTTCTCGTGCTCGAGTACATAATCGAGGAAGCGCGCCAGTGCAGCCGCGCGGCCGGGCCGCCCGACGAGGCGGGAATGCAGGCCGATGGACAGCATTTTCGGCGCGGTCTCGCCCTCTGCATAGAGATAGTCGAAGCTGTCCTTCAGATAGGTGAAGAACTGGTCGCCGGAGTTGAACCCCTGGGCAG
>CAISZN010000662.1 GCA_903889985.1 uncultured Hyphomicrobiales bacterium
GATGTGGATGGCAAGGCGGATCTGGTCGAAGAGGTGGTGCGCATTACCGGCCTCGATCACGTCACCTCGACACCGCTGCTGCGCGACGAGCAGACGATCGGCAAGCCGATCCTCACCCTGCTGCAGAAGCGCACCCGTCAGGCGCGTCGCGCCCTTGCCTCGCGCGGCCTCGTCGAGGCCGTGACATGGTCCTTCATCTCGAAGGAGCGTGCCACGCTCTTTGGGGGTGGCAAGCCGGAGCTGTCGCTTGCCAATCCGATCGCCGCAGACCTGTCCGACATGCGGCCTTCGCTGCTGCCGGGTCTGCTAGCCGCCGCCCAGCGCAATGCGGATCGCGGCTTTGGTGATGTGGCCCTGTTCGAAGTTGGCCAGGTCTTCCTGGGTGCAGGGGAGAACGACCAGCGCATGAGCGCAACCGGTCTTCGCCGTGCAACCGCCAAGCCGCAGGGTGCAGGCCGTCACTGGTCGTCGCGCGCCGCCAATGTGGATGTCTTCGACGCCAAGGCCGATGCCATGGCGATGCTGGCTTCGCTCGGTGTTCCAACTGGTGGCCTGCAGCTGGTGGCGGGCGGGCCTGCGTGGTTCCATCCCGGCCGTTCGGGGACGCTGCAGTTTGGGCCGAAAAACATTGTTGGCTGGTTTGGCGAGCTGCATCCGCGCGTGCTTGATGCATTGAAGGCAGATGGCCCTGTGGTCGCCTTCGAAATTTTGCTCGATGACATTCCCGCACCCAAGGCAAAGCCCACCAAGGTGAAGGCAAAGCTCGAACTTTCCGAGTTCATGGCGCTCGAGCGCGACTTCGCCTTCATCGTCGATCGTGGCGTCAAGGCTGCCGACATCACCAAGGCTGCACAGGCCGCCGAGCGGGCGCTCATCACGGACGTGGGTGTGTTCGACATTTACGAAGGCATAGGCGTGCCCGAGGGCAAGAAGTCGGTGGCGATTTCGGTCACCCTGCAGCCACGCGAGAAGACGCTCACCGATGCGGAGATCGAGGCGGTTGCTGCCAAGGTTGTTGCAGAGGTGACGAAGAAGACCGGCGCGACCCTGCGCGGCTGATCAATGAAAACTGCGCGTCCCGGCGGGGCGCGCAGAGGCCGTCAGGTGGAACACGGAGAAGACGCAGACACCAGCGAGCGCCATGACGGTCACCAGCGGCCAAGCGGTGGCACCGAAGGAAGCCCCCATGATCGCGCCGACCACCGAAGCCGATGTCATCTGAATGAAGCCCATGAGGCTTGACGCGGCACCCGCCCGCTCCGGGAAGGGCGTGAGAGAAGCGGCCATGGTCTGGGGCAGGGTGAAGCCCATGCCCAGAAAGTAGAGCATCTGCGGAATGGTCAATGCGAGGAAAACGCCCGGCAACAGGGCGTAGGCCAGCACCTGCAGCACCCCACCAGCGCACATCAGGGCCACGCCCATGCGGATCAAGCCTTCAAGTCCACGACTTGTGATGAGCTTTGTGCCAATGGTCGTGGCGGTGATGTAGCTCATCGAGCACAGGGCAAAGGTCAGGCCAAACTGCACCGAGCTGAAGCCGAAGACTTTCTGCAGCACATAGGATGAGCCGGAGAGAAATCCGAACAGGCCGCAGTAACCCAGCGCCTGAATGGACAGATAGCTGCGGAAGGCACCGTTGCGGCTGACCATCGCGAAACTCGCGAAAATGCTGCCGATGGACAGCGGTTCGCCGCGTTTGTTGTGATTGGTCTCGGGCAGGAACAGAAGGCCGTTAAGTCCGATCACAAGGCCGATCACGCCCATCCCAACAAAGCTCGACCGCCAGCCGAAATAGGCTTCAAGAAAGCCCCCCAGCACCGGGGCGCCGATGGGCGTGATGCCCATGATGGTGCTCATGATGCCGAGCTGGCGGGCGGCGCGGGAACCTTCGTAGAGATCGCGGACAATAGCGCGGGCCAGGACGATGGGGCCGGCTGCGCCAACCGCCTGAACCATGCGAGCTGCGATCAGCGTCTGGATCGAACTGGCGAAGATGCAGGCGGTGGTGGCGACGAGGTAAATCGCAAACCCCGCAAGCAGGACCGGCCGCCGGCCATATTTGTCCGACAGGGGGCCATAGAAGATCTGGCCGAAGGCAAAGCCCACCAGATAGAGCGACAGCGTGAGCTGGACGGCGCCTGTCGAAGCCCCGAGCGCCTCGCTGATGTGGGGCATCGAGGCAAGATAGATGTCGGTCGAGAGCGGGCCGAGCGCCGTCATGAAGGCGAGCAGCACGGTCATGGCAAGCGATTCGGGTTTCAGCCGCATGGGGAACTCGGAAATGTTAGGCCGTTCGATAGAGGTTTTTGGGAAGGGTGCCTACCCTCCCTGGAGAGATGATCTCCCGGTTGGCGGGTCCGGAGGCGGTCGGGCGGGTTTCCGCTCCCCTTGCTTTTCTGCCCAATCGGCGTATAAGCGCCTCAACAATTTCTCATAGGGATCATCTTCGGATGGTCATCTTGGAGAGTGGGCCCCCACGGACCCGCTCTTTTTTGTTGCCCGAGCCAGTGCCTGGGCTGGAGACCCGAGCTTGCCGAACGAGACGACGCCGACGCCTGCCATTGCTGCCGATCTCAACGAGCCCCGACTCGTTTACGAGACCGGTGTGGCTGCGCGTGTCGCCAACATCTGCGATCCGGCGCTGCGCGACCTGGGGTATCGTCTGGTGCGCGTGCGCGTGTCGGCCATGAATGGCATGACGATCCAGATCATGATCGAGCGGCCCGACGGGACTGTGAATGTCAATGACTGCGAGACGGCGAGCAGCGTCCTGTCACCACTCCTCGACGTTGAGGAGCCGGTCACGCAGGCCTATCACCTGGAACTGTCCTCCCCCGGCATCGACCGCCCGCTGGTGCGTGTCTCCGATTATCGCCGGGCCATCAGTCATGAGGCGCGACTTGAGACGAGCCTTCCCATCGACGGGCGCAAGCGCTTCCGTGTCTGGATCGAGGGCGTCGAGGGAGAGGGCCGCGACGCCCTTCTGAAGCTGCGGCGCATCGACGCGACGGCGGACGAGGAAGCAGATATTACCATTGCCCTGCGCGATGTGGCGGAAGGCCGCCTCGTGCTGACGGATGCCCTGATCCGCGAGTCCCTGCGTGCCGGCAAGGCTGCCGAGAATGGCGATGACGAGGAGCCGGCCGAAGACGAGGCACAGGAGCAACCGCGCCGGGGTCCCGGGCGTTTTGCTCCCAAGCGCGTCCCTGCCCAGAAAATCAAGCCGACTCCGGTCGGCAAGCCCGGGGGCCCTCGCTCCCGATAAGTTTTCATTCGACGCGGGATCAGTGTCCCGCGATGGAGGTGACCATGGCCGTCAGTGCCAACAGACTGGAACTGCTGCAGATCGCCGAAGCGGTGGCGCGTGAGAAGTCGATTCCGCGCGAAATCGTCCTGCAGTCGATGGAAGATGCGCTGCAGAAGGCCGCGCGCTCCCGCTACGGGCAGGAGACCGAGATCAAGGTCGACATCAACCCGCGCACCGGCGAGATCAAGTTCTGGCGCCTGCTGCTGGTCGCCGACCTGATCGAGAACGATTCGACCCAGATCACCCTCGAGGACGCGCGCAAGAAGAACCCTGCCGCGCAGGTCGGTGACTGGATTTCCGAGCAGCTGCCGCCCTTCGATTTCGGCCGCATCCCGGCTCAGTCGGCCAAGCAGGTCATCGTGCAGAAGGTGCGCGAAGCCGAGCGTGACCGCCAGTATCAGGAATACAAGGATCGCATCGGCGAGGTCATCAACGGCGTGGTCAAGCGCGTCGAATATGGCAACGTGATCGTCGATCTTGGCCGTGGCGAGGCGATCATCCGCCGTGATGAGCAGATCCCGCGGGAAATGTTCCGCCCGGGCGATCGCGTCCGCGCCTATGTCTATGACGTGCGCCGCGAGCAGCGTGGTCCGCAGATCTTCCTGTCGCGCACCCATCCGCAGTTCATGGCCAAGCTCTTCGGTCAGGAAGTGCCGGAAATCTATGACGGCATCATCGAGGTGAAGTCCGTGGCCCGTGATCCGGGTTCGCGCGCCAAGATCGCCGTGATCTCGCGCGATTCTTCCATCGACCCCGTGGGCGCCTGCGTGGGTATGCGTGGATCGCGCGTGCAGGCCGTGGTGAACGAACTGCAGGGCGAGAAGATCGACATCATTCCGTGGTCGCCCGATGCTGCGACCTTCATCGTCAATGCGCTGCAGCCGGCCGAAGTGGTCAAGGTCGTGCTGGACGAGGATTCGTCGCGTATTGAAGTTGTGGTCCCCGATGACCAACTGTCTCTTGCGATTGGTCGTCGCGGCCAGAACGTCCGCCTCGCCTCGCAGCTCACCGGCTGGGATATCGACATTCTGACGGAAGCCGAGGAATCGGAGCGCCGGCAGAAGGAATTCCAGGAACGCACGACGGCCTTCATGCAGGCGCTGGATGTGGACGAAGTGGTCGGCCAGCTTCTTGCCTCGGAAGGCTTCCGGTCTGTGGAAGAACTGGCCTTTGTCGATCCTGCTGAGCTTGCAACGATCGAAGGCTTCGATCAGGACACTGCAGACGAAATCCAGAATCGCGCCCGCGAGCATCTGGCCCGCGTCGAGGCTGAACTCGACGAGCGCCGTCGTGAACTGGGCGTCGAGGACGAACTTCGCGATGTGGACGGCGTCACCACGGCAATGCTGGTGAAGTTCGGCGAGAATGAAGTGAAGACAGTCGAGGACCTGGCTGGCTGCGCCACCGACGATCTCGTTGGCTGGAGCGAGCGCAAGGACGGCGAGACGACCAAGCACGCTGGTTTCCTCGACGGCATGGATCTGTCGCGTGAGGATGCCGAGGCCCTGATCATGTCGGCCCGCGTCAAGGCTGGCTGGATCGAGGCTCCGGAGCCTGCGCCGGTCGAAGAAGAGGCAGAGGCCCCAGAGACCTGAAACGGAGATCGGCCGTGGACGAGGCGGTCGAGGACGACCTGACGGACGAGAAGGGGCCCGAGCGGACCTGTATCGTCACGAGGCGGAAGGGCCCCCCTGAAGCGATGCTCCGCTTCGTGGTCGACCCGGACGGGATGGTGGTCCCCGACCTGAAGCGGCGCCTTCCGGGGCGCGGTGTCTGGGTCACGGCGGACAGCAAGACACTGGCGGAGGCGCTGAAACGCGGTGCCTTCTCCAGAGGGTTCAGGAAGGCGGTCAAGGCGTCGCCGACGCTGGTTGAGGATCTCGACCGCCTGATGGAACGGGACGCGCTTCAGGCGTTGTCCCTGGCGAACAAGGCGGGGGCGGTCATCACCGGCTTCGCCAAGGTCGAGTCGGAGATTGCTTCCGGCCGGGTGGCGGGTTTGGTCCATGCCCAGGACGGGGGCGAGGATGGGGTCCGCAAGCTGACCCAGGCCCTGCTGCGCCACCATGGTGAGGCAGCCCTGGCCTGGCCAAGAGTAAGGTTGTTCGTTTCTGCCCAATTGGATTTGGCAATGGGGCGGACAAATGTGATACATGCAGCGCTCAAGACAGGCGCTGCATCTGCCGGTTTCCTGTCGCGCTGCCGTGTGCTGGCCGTTTTTCGGAACGGGACCGGCCTGGAGCAGACGGAAACAGTTTGAGATTTGCAGGCGTCGCGCCACGGCACGGCACCGATTGAGACGATCAGAGCGGGCGTGGCCCTGGGATCCGATACGAATGAGTGAAACGAAGAATACCGGCGATAAGACCCTGACGGTCGCCCCCAAGACGCTCTCCCTGAAGCGTCCTGTGGAACAGGGCGTCGTGCGCCAGAGCTTCTCGCACGGCCGCAGCAAGGCGGTCGTGGTGGAGAAGGTGAAGCGCCGCCCGATCGGTCCAGGCGAAGCGCCGGCCCGCGAGGCAGCTCCAGCTGCCCCGGCCCCTGTCGCCGCCAAGCCTGCAGCTCCGGCTCCCGCAGCCCCGGCAGCGCCTGCTGCCCGCGCTCCAGCGGCGCCAAATCGCCCCACACCGTCACCGCGTCCCCAGACTGGTGTGGTCCTGCGCACCCTCACCGACGCCGAGCGCGATGCCCGCGCCCAGGCCCTTGTCGAGGCGCGCGGTCGCGAAGAGGACGAGCGTCGCCAGGCCGAGGCCGAAGCCAAGATCCGGAAGGAACGCGAAGAGCGCGAGCGCACCGAGCGCGAGGCGGCTGAAGCCCGCAAGCGCGAGGAAGAATCGCGTCGCCAGCAGGACCTCGAGCAGAAGCGCAAGTCCGAGCAGGAAGCTATCCGTCGCCTTGCTGGTGGCGAGCCTTCGCCGCCCCCGCCACCATCCGCGCGCAAGCCTGCGGGCCCTGCCGCAGCCAATGTGCCGGCTCAGGCCGCTCCGGGTCAGGCACCCGCCGCCTCTGCCGGCCAGCCCGTCGCGGCTCGTCCCGCTGGTACGCTGGAGCCGCGCCGTCCGCTGATGCCTGCAAAGGTCGTCATCCCGGCGCCCAAGCCCACCCGAGGTGCGGAACAGAAGAACCGTGGCCGCCTCACGGTCACCAGCGCAACGGGCGAAGAGGACGAGCGCACGCGTTCAATGGCCTCCTTCCGCCGCCGCCAGCAGCGCCTCAGTGGCCGCGGCATGCAGCAGCAGAAGGAAAAGCTGTCGCGCGAAGTCGTGCTGCCGGAGACCATAACCATCCAGGAACTCGCCAACCGCATGTCGGAACGCGGCGTGGATGTGATCAAGCTGCTCATGCGCCAGGGCCAGATGCACAAGATCACCGACGTGATCGATGCTGATACGGCCCAGCTGATCGCCGAAGAACTGGGCCATACGGTCAAGCGCGTTGCGGAGTCGGACGTTGAGGAAGGCCTCTTCGACGAGACCGATACGGACTCGCAGCTGTTCTCGCGTCCGCCCGTCGTGACCATCATGGGTCACGTCGATCACGGCAAGACCTCGCTGCTGGATGCGATCCGCTCCGCCAACGTGGTGTCGGGCGAAGCCGGCGGCATTACCCAGCACATCGGCGCCTATCAGGTGACCTCGCCTGAAGGGGCCAAGATCACCTTCATCGACACCCCAGGCCACGCGGCCTTCACCGCCATGCGTGCCCGCGGCGCCAAGGTGACGGACATCGTCATCCTGGTCGTGGCGGCCGATGACGGCGTCATGCCGCAGACCATCGAGGCCATCAATCACGCGCGCGCCGCCAAGGTGCCGCTGATCGTGGCGATCAACAAGATCGACAAGGCCGATGCCAAGGCCGAGCGCGTGCGCTCCGAGCTGCTGCAGTACGAAGTGCAGGTCGAGAGTATGGGCGGCGACACTCTCGAGGTGGAAGTCTCGGCGACCAAGCGGACCAATCTCGACAAGCTGCTGGAAGCCGTTGCCCTGCAGGCCGAACTGCTCGACCTCAAGGCCAATCCGGAGCGTCCGGCTGAAGGCACCGTCATTGAAGCGCGTCTTGATCGCGGTCGTGGTCCCGTGGCCACCGTGCTCGTCCAGCGCGGCACGCTCAGCGTCGGCGACATCATCGTGGCCGGCTCCCAGTGGGGTCGTGTCCGTGCGCTGCTCAACGACAAGGGTGCCAATATCGCCGAGGCACCGCCGTCCATGCCGGTCGAGGTGCTCGGCTTCTCCGGAGCGCCGGAAGCTGGCGATCGTGTCGCGGTCGTCGAGTCCGAGGCCCGTGCGCGCGAGATCACCGAATATCGTGATCGCCTGAAGCGCGAGAAGGCGGCCGTGCGTGGTGGTGGAACAGCCCGAGGCTCGCTCGCCGACATGATGAGCCAGCTCAAGACAGCGGGCCGCAAGGAATTCCCGCTCGTCATCAAGGGCGATGTGCAGGGCTCGGTCGAGGCGATCATCGCAGCGCTCGAAAAACTCAACACGGATGAAGTCATCGCCCGCATCGTTCATGCAGGCGTGGGCGGCATCTCGGAATCCGATGTTTCGCTTGCCGAGACTTCGGGAGCCGTCGTGATCGGCTTCAACGTGCGTGCCTACAAGGAAGCTGCTGAAGCCTCCGAGCGCGCAGGCATCGAGATCCGTTATTACAACATCATCTACAACCTCGTGGATGACGTGAAGGGTGCGATGTCGGGCCTTCTGGCACCGACCCTGCGCGAAGAAATGCTTGGCAATGCCGAGATCCTCGAAGTGTTCAACATTTCGAAGGTCGGCAAGGTCGCCGGTTGCCGCGTCACAGACGGCCGTGTCGAGCGTGGGGCCAATGTGCGCCTCATCCGCGACAAGGTTGTGGTGCACGAGGGCAAGCTGTCGACGCTCAAGCGCTTCAAGGACGAGGTCAAGGAAGTCGTCGTCGGCCAGGAGTGCGGTATGGCTTTCGAGGGCTACCAGGACATGCGTCAGGGCGATGTCATCGAGTGCTATCGCGTCGAGGAGATCAAGCGCTCGCTCTAAAAGAGCAGGGCGCAGGAAACACCGGGAAGATCGAGTGTACAGGACGGCGCGCGGGACTACCGCGCGTCCTCGGAGTCATCAATCATGTCCAGAGCACATCACGGCGGAGGCGAGCCCTCCCAGCGCATGCTGCGCGTTGCCGAACTGATCCGCCATGCCATGGCCGAACTGCTGAGCCGCGGCGAAGTGAACGATCCGGTCCTCGAGACCAATGTGATCACGGTGCCAAAGGTTCGCATGAGCCCCGACCTGAAGCTGGCCACGGTCTATGTGATGCCGCTCGGCGGCAAGGACACCGAGCCGGTGATCGCGGCGCTCGAGCGCAACAAGCGCTTCCTGCGGGGCGAGGTGGCACGCATGATCAATCTGAAATTCGCGCCTGACGTTCGCTTCAAGGTCGACGACAGCTTCGAGAATGCCTCGAAGATCGACCAGCTCCTGAATTCGGACAAGGTCCGCAAGGACCTCGCGTCGCAGACAGACGACGATGCCGACGACGCAGCGTGATGGCTGACGCCGGCCCACACAGGATCTCAGTTCGATGAACCAGCGCCGTTCCACCCGCGTCGAAGTCAATGGCTGGCTCATTCTCGACAAGCCGGTCGGGATGACCTCGACCCATGCCGTGTCGCGGCTGAAGCGGATCTACAACGGCAAGAAGGCGGGCCATGCGGGGACGCTCGACCCGCTCGCCTCGGGCATCCTGCCGGTTGCCTTTGGTGAAGCCACCAAGACAGTGCCCTTCGTGCAGGATGGCGAGAAGGCCTATCGCTTCACGGTGACCTTCGGCGCCGAGACCGACAGCGATGATTCCGATGGCACGGTCACCCGCACCAGCGAACTTCGCCCACGGGCCGAAGAGGTGGCCGCTGCCCTGCCATCCTTCACCGGCACGATCCTGCAGACCCCGCCGGCCTACTCGGCCATCAAGATCAATGGCGAGCGCGCCTATGACCTTGCCCGGGATGGGGAGACTGTGGAGATCGCCGCCCGCCCGGTGACGATCCATGCCCTGCGGCTGGTCTCCTGCACGCCCGAGGCGGCGGTGATCGAGGCTGAATGCGGCAAGGGCACCTATGTGCGCGCCATTGCCCGTGATCTCGGCCGGATGCTGGGTTGCCTCGGCCATGTCACGGCCCTGCGCCGGACGCGGGTTGGCCCCTTTACGGAGGTCGACGCCATTTCCCTCGAGTCGCTGGATGAGCCCGAGGTTGCGGCACAGGCGCTGCTCTCGGTCGAGGCCGGACTGACCGAAGTGCCCTGCGTGGTGGTGGACCGGGACGGGGCCTCCAGGCTGCGGCGTGGCCAGTCCCTGATCCTGCGCGGGCGCGACGCTCCGGCTGGGGGCGCCGCCTATGCGGCCTGCGGCGGTGTTCCGGTTGCCTTCGGTGAGGTGGAGCGCGGCGAACTGGTGCCAAGTAGGGTATTTAATCTTCCATTCTGAGACTATTTTTTCAAAAATTGAAGCTTAAAGTCCTAAACGGTCTTGACAGCCCACCGCTGGTGTGGCATGGTTCAGGCATGTTCCACGGTTATGTCCGTTGGAGCCGGTCCGGGAGCCTCAGATGCCTGCCGTGCTGTTTTCTCTCCTCATCGGCCTGTTCATCCTTGCTGCAGCACCCGCGCAGGCAGCGATCTGCACGGTGATGGGACCGCCTGATGCCAAAGAGCCGATCTATGGCAAGCCGGCCGGGCCGCAGACGGGGGTGGTCAAGGGTGGCACGGTCATGACCACCATGGGGGGCGGCCACGACCCCTCGGGCCGTACCTGGCTCCTCGTCGGCCGTGGTGCGACACGGGGCTGGATCGATCGGACGAAGCTGATCTGCAAGTGAGTAATTGCCGACCGGGAGGCCAGCGCTCCAGTGGATCCCGCAGGTCCCGTCGCCGCGGCCATTCGCGCTGGCATCCCGCGGCCTTTCGTGTATAAGGGCGCGTCTGCACGCGGGGGTCACACCCCGCGCGCTTGGCATTGGAACCCCGCTGGACGACATCCCGGCGTGGCTCTTCATCGTAACGCCGGCCTTCTTCGGGAGGACCGGACCTTCATAGAAAGGATTGACCGATGTCGATCACGGCAGAGCGCAAGGAAGCGCTCATCAAGGACTACGCCACCAAGCCCGGCGATACGGGCTCGCCCGAGGTTCAGGTTGCCATCCTCACCGAGCGCATCACCAACCTCACCGGCCACTTCAAGTCGCACGTCAAGGACAACCACTCCCGTCGTGGCCTCCTGAAGCTGGTCTCCCAGCGCCGTCAGCTCCTCGACTACGTCAAGGGCAAGGACGAAGCGCGCTATCGTTCGATCATCGAGCGTCTCGGCATCCGCCGCTGACGCCAGCCCGGAGCGGCCCCGCATCCTCCCGAAAGGCCCTCGGTCTTTCGGGGCAGGGATGCGCAGGACAGGGCCGCTTTGCACGACCAGGAAGGGCGGCATGGGGCTGCCTTTCTCTTGAAGCCGGAGCAGATCCGCGTCAGGGCAGGATCGCCGGACGCTGTCGCCAGTCGGCCTGCGGGCCAGGGACAGCCTCTTGCCGTCTTGCTCATGGCGAAAGTCATTCCGGCGAGCACGAAAGAAACTCTACATGTTCGAAATTCATCGCGAAGAACTCGACTGGGCCGGGCGCAAGCTCGTCCTCGAAACGGGCCGTGTTGCCCGTCAGGCCGACGGCGCCGTCTGGGCGAGCTACGGCGAGACCACCGTTCTTGCCACCGTCGTTTCCGCCAAGTCCCCGAAGCCCGGCGTCGACTTCTTCCCCCTCACCGTCAACTACCAGGAAAAGGCCTATGCGGCCGGTCGCATTCCCGGTGGCTACTTCAAGCGTGAAGGCCGCCCCTCGGAAAAGGAGACGCTCGTCTCCCGCCTGATCGATCGCCCGATCCGCCCGCTGTTCCCGGAAGGCTATCGCAACGACACCCAGGTCGTCGTGACCGTGCTCTCGCATGATCTCGAAAACGATCCGGACGTGCTGTCGCTGGTGGCAGCTTCCGCTGCGCTTACCATCTCCGGCATTCCCTTCATGGGCCCGGTGGGTGGCGCGCGCGTTGGCCTCATCAACGGCCAGCTCAAGCTCAACCCGACCATCGACGAGATGAAGGACACCGGTCTCGACCTCGTCGTCGCCGGCACCGCCGACGCCGTTCTCATGGTTGAATCGGAAGCCAAGGAGCTGTCCGAGGCCACCATGCTCGAGGCCGTCATGACCGGTCATCGCGGCTTCCAGCCGGTGATCGAGGCGATCATCCGTCTCGCCGAGAAGGCGGCCAAGGAGCCGCGCGATCTCGTGCTGCCGGAAAAGAGCGAAATCGAGAAGGCTGTTGCAGAGATCGCCGAAGCCGAGCTGCGCGAAGCCTACAAGCACACCGTCAAGCAGCTGCGCTATGCCGCGGTCGACGCGGTGAAGAAGAAGGTCAACGCTGCCCTGCTCGCGCCGGGCGCCGAGAAGTTCGACAAGCAGCTCGTCGGCGAGGTCTTCCACGACCTTCAGGCGAAGGTCGTGCGCGGGAACATCCTCGACACCGGCGTGCGTATCGACGGTCGCGACGTGCGCACTGTGCGTCCGATCCTGGCGCAGGTTGGCGTGCTGCCGCGCACCCACGGTTCGGCCCTGTTCACCCGCGGCGAGACCCAGGGTCTCGTGGTGGCGACGCTGGGCACCGGCGAGGACGAGCAGTTCATCGACTCGCTGGAAGGCACCTACAAGGAGCGCTTCCTGCTTCACTACAACTTCCCTCCCTACAGCGTCGGTGAGACCGGCCGCATGGGTTCGCCCGGTCGTCGCGAAATCGGCCATGGCAAGCTCGCGTGGCGCGCCATTCGTCCGATGCTGCCGACGCAGGCGGAGTTCCCCTACACGATCCGCGTCGTGTCGGAGATCACCGAGTCGAACGGCTCTTCGTCCATGGCCACGGTCTGCGGCGCTTCGCTGTCGCTGATGGATGCCGGCGTGCCGCTGAAGCGCCCGACGGCGGGTATCGCCATGGGCCTGATCCTCGAAGGCGAGCGCTTTGCCGTGCTCTCCGACATTCTCGGTGACGAGGATCACCTCGGCGACATGGACTTCAAGGTGGCCGGCACCGAGCAGGGTGTCACGTCTCTGCAGATGGACATCAAGATCGCCGGCATCACCGAAGAGATCATGCGTGTCGCCCTCGACCAGGCCAAGGAGGGTCGCCTCCACATCCTCGTCGAAATGGCCAAGGCACTCACCAATGCCCGCAGCGAACTCGGTGAGTTTGCTCCGCGCATCGAGACCATGAAGATCCCGACCGACAAGATCCGTGAAGTGATCGGCACCGGCGGCAAGGTGATCCGCGAGATCGTCGAGAAGACCGGCGCCAAGATCAACATCGAGGACGACGGCACCGTGAAGATTGCCTCCTCGGATGGCAATTCGATCAAGGCGGCGATCAACTGGATCAAGTCCATTGCTTCCGATCCGGAAGTGGGCGCGATCTACGAGGGCACTGTGGTGAAGACCACGGATTTCGGCGCCTTCGTGAACTTCTTTGGCGCCAAGGACGGTCTGGTCCATATCTCGCAGCTCTCCAAGCAGCGCGTCGCCAAGACCACCGACGTCGTCAAGGAAGGCGACAAGGTGAAGGTGAAGCTGATGGGCTTCGATGATCGCGGCAAGGTGCGCCTGTCGATGCGTGTCGTCGACCAGGAGACCGGCGAGGATCTCGAGGCCAAGGAAAAGGCCGAGGCAGCTGCTGCCGGTGGCGAACAGCCGGCCGAGTGAGCTTTGGCTTAGTGAATTGAGAAGGGGCGGTGCCAGTGGCGCCGCCCTTTTTCGTTGGGCGCTCACCCTCCCCCTTGCGGGGAGGGTCGGCATCGCGCAGCGATGACGGGGTGGGGGTCGCGCGCGATCAGTGCGCGTGGGACTCACGTTGCGGCTTCAACCTAAGCCGATACGAAATCGCAGCGTCACCCCACCCCGCCGTGCTGGCGCGCGTCGACCCTCCCCATCAAGGGGAGGGTGGGAGGTCATTTTCGCAGCAGCGAGCCGACGCCCCTGCTCAGGCTGTCGATGCCATCGGAGACGGTCTTCTGGGTTGAATGGGCAAGATCGCTCACCACGGGAATGCGCAGTCCGTGCTCCGGGCCGGGGGTAGTCGCGGTGGGAATATCAACGGGCGGGCGCAGGCCGGACGGGGCCATGGTTGCAGGCTGCGCTGTTGCCGGGGCAGCTGCCACACGCGGCGCGGGCTGCCTGGGGGGAAGCGGCACTGCTGCTGCGACGAGCTTTGGCTTCTGCAGGGGGACATGCGCCTGCACCTGCTGGACGGCGGGTGGTGGGGCGGTGTCGACCGAGCTGCGGTTGATCTCGCCCTCCGGCAGCAGGGGCGCGACATGGGAGAGCGCCACGGCTTCCATGAACCGGCTGGCCTCGTCCTCTGCGGTGGGTTCATGGATGCGCAGCGACAGGGGCGGAGCCTGGACGCTCAGCTTTTCGGCCTGCGGGATCTGTGGTGGCGCTGCGCCCCGGTGGGGCAGGTCGTACCAGAGGCTGGTTGCCAGAAAGGTCGCCAGCGAGGCAGCCGTGACCTCAAGGAGCGAGCGGGGCACCATCGTCATGCCCCGTCTGAAAAATCCCGCCTGTGCCATGCCGCTGCGCTCCGGAGAGTGGATGCGGGATCGGCTCGCTCAGAACTTGGGCACCGCGTTGGTGATGGCCTGTCCGGCAGAATTGATCCCGTCGAGAATCGAGGAGATCACCGGAATACGCTGGGACTGTGGCGGTGGTTCGGCAGCATTGGGTTGAGCAGGCACGGACGCTGTCGTGGTCACAGGTTTCGCCTGGGCGACCAGCGCGGGCTTCGGCTTGGCCGCCGCGGGCTTTGCTGGGCCGGTCAGCGTGGGGGCCGTCAGGGTCTGGGCGCTCTTGCTGGCCGCTGGGCGTGCCATCGGGGCGGGCGCTGGCGCTGCAAGCTTGGGTGCGCCCGGCCGCACCACGGCCGGCTTGGCAGCATGGTCAGGTGGCAGGGCTGCTGTCTTGACCGGAGGCGGCACAGCGGCGGGTTTTGCAGCCAAGGACTTGGGAGCCGTGACGGGCTTTTGTGCCATCGTCTGTGCGGCTGGCGATGGGGTTGCTGGCACGGCAAGGGGAGCCACGACGGGTGCTGGTATCGGGGTGTCATGTGCCAGCGAGGCGACGGCAGCTGGCGGCGGCGCGGGGGGCACTGGCAGGGCAGGCGTGGGGGCTGTGGCCTGCGGGTTCATGAGCACCGTGCGGGTCACGGGTGTGGCCACCGGCGTGACAAGGGGCTGCTTGGGCAGGGAGGCCGTGGCATCATCAGTCGAGGTCTTGGCGTTCTCGATGAGGTAGCGCGGCGGGGGCGGCAGCTTCCAGATGCCGCGGTCATCATCGCCCGTGGCGATGGCCTCCACCTTGGGCGCGAACTGCGCATAGATGCTCGGCCCGGCCATAATGGCCGTTACGCCGAGGCCAAGAATGGCCGTCATGCGCAAGGTGGCCGTAGAAATCAGGGGCGAGCCCAGTCGTTGCACCATGGCAATCGTCTCCCGGTCGGACGATCAATTTCAACAGGGTCACCGCGGCCTTATTGGGGCACGCAGGTGGCCCGGAAGTGGCAGCCTGCCACTCCCTCAGGATGATTCATACGTCATTATGGTTACTTAGGAGTTAGGATCAGCCTTCGAGGCGGCGCGACACCATCTCGCGCAGGGTCCCAAGGTCCTTGGCGAAGAGGCGGATGCCCTCGGCCAGCTTCTCGGTTGCCATGGCATCCTCGTTGAAGAGATAGCGGAACGCCTTCTCGTCGAGGGTGAACCGCGCCGGGGCGCTGGCGCTCGCTTCCGCCGGCACCAGCCGGCGGGTGAGCGTGCCCTGATCCTTCTCCAGCTCGGCCAGCAGCTGGGGCGAGATGGTGAGCCTGTCGCAGCCCGCCAGCGCCTCGATCTCACCGAGGTTGCGGAAGGAGGCGCCCATGACGACGGTCTTGATGTCGTGGGCCTTGTAGTAGCTGTAGATGCCGCGCACCGAGAGCACGCCCGGATCGGTCTCGCCGGTATAGGTCTGGCCGGTCGACTTCACGAACCAGTCGAGGATGCGCCCCACGAAGGGCGAGATCAGGAAGGCGCCCGCATCGGCACAGGCCGCTGCCTGGGCGATGCTGAAGATCAGCGTCATGTTGCAGTCGATGCCCTCCTTCTGGAGGATCTCGGCGGCGCGGATGCCCTCCCAGGTCGAGGCGAGCTTGATGAGGATGCGCTCGCGCCCGATGCCACGGCTGGCGTAATCGGCGATGATCGCGCGGGCCTTCTCCACCGAACCCTGCGTGTCGAAGGAGAGATCCGCGTCAACCTCCGTGGAGACACGGCCGGGCACGAGCTTGGTGAGCTCCGCGCCGAAGTTGACTGCGAGGCGGTCGGTGACCTGGCTCGTCATGGCATTGCGGCTGCGGCCCCAGGTGATCGCCTCGTCAACGAGGTGCTTGTACTGCTCCATCTGCGCAGCCTTGAGCACCAGCGTGGGATTGGTGGTGCAATCGGTCGGCTTGAAGGTGCCGATGGCCTGCATGTCGCCGGTGTCAGCGACCACGGTGGTCATGGTCTTGAGCTGGTCGAGTTTGGATGACATCTGGCACTCCGGCGCGGGACTCTGTTGGCCCGCAATATAACGGCGAATGGCGAGGAGTCACGGCTGGACCGCATCCTGCTCACATCACGAACATCGATCGTGCCGCGTCGACTTCCGCGGCGATGAAATCGGTCACGGTCTTCACGCGCAGCATGTCGCGTGTGTCCTCGTGCGTGACCAGCCAGTAGGCACGGCGGAACACCACCTCCGGCAAGACTACTTCGACGCGTGGATCGAGCCGCGCATGATAATCATGCAGGATGCCGATGCCCGCACCCCCGCGCACCGCTTCAGCCTGGCCCACCGCGCTCGCATTCTCAATGCGGCGGAAGCGCGGGCCAAACAGCTCGGGCATGAAGTTCAGTGCATCCGAAAAGATCAGGTCCTGCACATAGGTCACGAGCACATGGGCCGGCAAATCATCGAGGCCCTGCGGTGTGCCGTGCTCGGCGAGATAGGTCTTCGCCGCGTAGAAATGCAGCGTGTAGTCGGTGAGCTTGCGCACGCGCAGCCGCCCCTCTTCCGGCGGGTCGATGGCGACCGCCACATCCGCCTCGCGCCGGGAAAGCGAGAAAGTACGCGGCACCGGCACAAGCTGCGGATTGAGGCGCGGGTTGCGTGTCACAAGGCTGCCAAGGCGCGGACTGAGAAAGAGCGCGCCGAAGCCATCGGGCGCCCCGATGCGCACCGTGCCCGCCACCTCGACTTCGGCAGCAGAGAGATCGGCCTGCGCCCGCAGCATCTCGGCCTCGATCTTTTCGGCAGCAGCCAGAAAGCGCTCGCCCGAGGCCGTCAGGCGGCAGCCATTGGTGCGCCGCTCGAAGAGCAGGGTGCCCAGCCCCTTTTCAAGGGCTGCGATGCGTCGGCTGACGGTGGCGTGGTCGAGGTGAAGCTGGCGTGCGGCCGCCAGAAACTGCCCGGCGCGCGCCACCGCCAGAAACAGCCGGGTATTGTCCCAGTCCATGAACGGTCTCGAATTTCTGCACAGGGGATGCGGATTTTTGGCGATTGCTGTGCTGAAAGACAAGTCTAGACTGGTGCCAACCGGGGGAAACAGGGGCGCACCATGAAGGAACTCACGCATTTCATCGGCGGCAAGCATGTGAAAGGCACATCCGGCCGCTTCACCGATGGGTTCCAGCCCATGACCGGCGAGATCATCTCGCAGGTGCCGCTCGCATCGAAGGCAGAGGTCCGCGCCGCAGTTGAAAACGCATTGGCTGCGCAGCCGGCCTGGGCCGCCACCAATCCGCAGCGCCGTGCGCGCGTGATGATGAAGTTCCTGCAGCTCATCGAGCGCGACAACGACAAGCTCGCCGAGGCGCTGGCGCGTGAGCATGGCAAGACCATTGCCGATGCCAAGGGCGACATCCAGCGCGGTGTCGAGGTGGTGGAATTCGCCGCCGGTATCCCGCACCTGATGAAGGGCGAATATACGGAAGGTGCAGGGCCGGGCATCGACATCTATTCGATCCGCCAGCCGCTGGGCGTCGTGGCCGGCATCACGCCATTCAATTTTCCGGCGATGATTCCCATGTGGAAGTTCGCGCCGGCCATCGCCTGCGGCAATGCCTTCATCTTGAAGCCCTCCGAGCGCGACCCGTCCGTGCCGCTGATGCTCGCCGAACTGATGATCGAGGCGGGCCTGCCGCCGGGCATCCTCAATGTCGTCAATGGCGACAAGGAGTCCGTCGACGCGCTGCTCGATGATCCTGACATTCAGGCCATCGGATTTGTCGGCTCCACGGCCATTGCCGAATATGTGTACGCACGCGGCTGTTCGAATGGAAAACGCGTGCAGTGCTTCGGCGGTGCCAAGAACCATCTCGTCATCATGCCCGATGCGGACATGGACCAGACGGTCGATGCTCTGATCGGTGCTGGCTATGGCTCGGCAGGCGAGCGCTGCATGGCGGTGTCTGTCGCGGTGCCGGTGGGCGAGAAGACAGCTGACGAATTGATGCGCCGCCTCATTCCACGCGTCGAGTCCCTGAAGATCGGGCCATCGACGGATTCATCGGCGGACTATGGCCCGTTGGTGACCAAGCAGGCACTGGAGCGCGTGCGCTCCTATGTGGATCTTGGCGTGAAGGAAGGCGCGACTCTGGCCGTCGACGGACGCGATTTCCGCATGCAGGGCTATGAGAACGGCTTCTATCTCGGCGGCTGTCTCTTCGACCATGTGACGAAGGACATGCGCATCTACAAGGAAGAGATCTTTGGACCGGTGCTCTCGGTCGTGCGTGCACCGACCTATGAGGATGCGCTGAAGCTCTGCAACGATCACGAATATGGCAATGGCGTTGCCATCTTCACCCGCGACGGCGATGC
>CAISZN010000663.1 GCA_903889985.1 uncultured Hyphomicrobiales bacterium
AAGATGCGCTCGCGCAGGCAATCACCGACGCGCTGGCCAACCCCGGCGACCCGGAGCCACGGCGTCAACATGCGAGGCGCTTTTCACTTGATGCTGGGCTCGATCAGTATGAAGCCCTGTTCGAATCCGTCATTTCCCGACAGACTGCGACCCCGCGCGCAGGATCTCGATTAACCTTACCCCAAACTTAATTTCTTCTTCACCCCGTTTGACATAACTTACACCTGTCGCTGCTTTGCGACATGTCAGGATTTCGAATGGCCGGATGCAAGACCATTCTGTTCTATACGCATTCGCTGAGTGGCGGTGGCGCCGAGCGGGCCTGGGCTTTGCTCGCGAGCGGCCTTGTGCGCCGTGGGCACGAAGTCATCTTCGCGGTCGATTATGAGTCCGAGCATAACCTCTCATATGTCCTGCCGGGTGTGCAGCTTGTCACGCTGCGAGGAAATCACATCACAGCCACATGGCGGCTTGCCAGGTTGATCCGTAAGCATCAGCCGGATGTCACGATTTCGGCCCTATGCTTCTCGAACCTCAAGCATACGATTGCTGCATTGCTATCGCGCCGCCGCAAGCAAGCCATCATCAGCTACCATAGCTTCTGGGGCGGCGAACCACAGCTTCTCAGCTGTCTTGCCTATTTGTTGACGCCGCTTCTGTCACGGCTCACCGCCCGCACCGTTGCTGTTTCCGATGCCCTAAGAAAGTCTCTCGTCGCACAATGGGGTAGCCCGGAAGCAAAGACAGTGCGCATCTATAATCCGGTTGCCTGGGGGACTGCGAAATCCGACCTGTCAGAAGATGATCTGCGCCAGCGGCCGCCGGTCATTCTGGCAAGCGGGCGCCTGACGAAGGGCAAGAATTTTCGCGCCTTGCTGCAGGCGGTTCCCTATATGCGGAACAAGACTGTTCGTGTCGTCCTGCTGGGCGAAGGCCAGCAGCGCAAGGAGCTGGAAGCGGAAATCGAAAAGCTTGGACTGAAAGACCGCATCGAAATGCCGGGCTATATCGAGCACCCGTGGGATTATTATGCGAGCGCCTCCTGCCTCGTCGTCCCATCGCGATCAGAGTCCTTCAGCATGGTGGTTGTCGAAGCCCTGGCCCACGGCTTGCCGGTCGTCACCGGCCCAACGCTCGGCCCCGTGGAGATTGTTGCAAACGGCAAATATGGAAGCGTCCTGTCAAACTGGGATCCGGAAGCGATTGCCACCGCGATGGATCAGGCAATCGACCATCCTGGTGATCCAAAGCCGCGTATGCAGCGCGCCCATGATTTTGCTCAGGAGACGGCGAGCCGTGCCTATGAATCCCTGATCGATGATATCGAACGCGAGGCACAAAACTCTGTACTTCCAAAGCCCTCGCCCCTCGTCTAAGGGATTCTGGAAATTCAGCGTGCCGCAGCCACACTGGACGGCGCAAGACCCTGACTTGCGCGGCCCTCATCCTGCAGGCGGCGATGGTGAGCGAACAAACGCGCCATCTGCGACTCGATCGAATAGGGCTCGACGAGATTGTGGATTTTATCCGGATTGAGGCGGCCGGCGCAGATATCGTTCCAGATCGCAGCGAATGCATCCACGAGTTCACTGCAGCACTGGACATCGGGGTCGGTTCGCTCAACCAGCGCACCACTGACACCGCACACCACAAGCGGATCGTATTGGGGAAGGCGAATCGCTGCGAAGGGACGCCCCATGGACAGGGTCTCCAGCAGGTAGCACGGCATGCCTTCGAAAAAGGAGGTCAGCACGCCGGCGTGGCAGGAAGACACGATGGCCTTGACGCCATCCGCATTCTGGAAGCCATGGCGCACCGTGAAAGACTCGATGGCTGCGAATTCCGCATAGCGATGCGGATCTGTCGTGCCCAGATAATGGAACTCGAACTTGCCGGCCAGACGCTCATGCAGGCCCTTGAAGACCCGGAACATCAATGGCGGATCCTTGAACGCGTCAAGACGGCCGGCAAAGACCACACGGAAGACGCCATCCTTCGTGTCGAAGGGTGTCGGCACGAAGTGCCTGTTGTCGACAGAGACCGTCATCACTTCGGCCTTGGGAACCGCAAAGGGAAGCACGCTGTGAAAACGCTTGATGATATTGGCGTTGACACAAAGGATCTCGTCGGCGAGCCGCAGCGCTACCCATTCATTGATGCTGTTGATCACCCAGAGCTTCTTGATCAGGCTGTCCATGACCTGATCCTTGTTGCCCTCTCCATGCACCATCTGCACGGTGCGCAAGCCAAGCAGCTTCGGGATGATGGCAAACTCGAAACGCTGCAGGTCCGCCGAAATGGTCGCCCCCCGGGTCAGCCGGCGCAGACGCGGCAAGTAACGCAGCGCGCCTGTGGCAAAGCGGAAGGTCGTCGACTGCAGCAGGCTCTTGCCAGGCAAGTTAATGCGTTCAGCATCGATGTTGGTGACCGGCAGGAAATCCACGATCCGGCCGCCGACCTCGACGCGGGAGATCTCGCCGAGCTTGCAGTCGCCAATTTCATCGACCCCGACGAAGAGAATGGAAAAATCTTCCGGATGGCGAGACAGGATGAGGCGCACATGAGTCTCGATGCCACCGAGCTTGCCGCCGCGCGGATCCATCGGATGCATGAGGAGGATCTTATAGCGAGCCTGCATGGATTCACCCATTCACGGAAGGGACGGCGGGAGCAGCCTGACGGCGACGCAGGTCCTGCAATGCGATTGAAGCAAGCGTAAGCGCACAACGCGCATAGCGCGTGAACATCCGGCGCGGATTGGTGGCCAGGCGCCAGAACCACTCGAGGCCGGTGCGCTGGAACAACGCCGGCGCGCGAACCTGTTCTCCAGACACGAAATCGATGGCGGCGCCGACACCAAGGAAGCCAATGCCGGGATGTCGGCGAAGCATGACATCAGAAAAATATTCCTGCTTGGGCGCCCCCAGCGCGACGAAGCAAAGGCGCGCCCCTGATGCAGCAATCCGGTCTGCAGCCTCACAGGCAGCAGATGACGTCGGATCAAAGCCCTGTGCAGGTGCTTCCACGTAGCGAATGTCGAGACCAGGTATGGTCTCGCGCAAGCGTGCAGCAGCCGCCTCGAGCGAAGACTGGCTCGCTCCGAAGAAGGCGACAGGAATTTGGGCACGGGCTGCGGCCTCGCACAATGGCACGAAGAGATCTGCTCCGGTCGTGCGCTCCAGCGCCACCCCCTGCCGGCGGGCAAGCCAGACGACCGGTGCGCCATCTGCGGTCACGAAAGTTGCCCGGGAATAGGCCTCACGAAACGCGGATTCGGAGCGCAGCTTGACCAGATGATCCATGTTGAGAGTGAATAACGAGAAGCCGCGGCCTGCCTTCAGTGAAGTGACGACCGCTTCGATCGTCTCCCCCAGGGTGGCGAGATTGATGGGCTGCCCGTCGATTTCCACCTTGGCAGCAACCTGGGGACGCACCTTCTCAGACATCACCGGGACCATCCTGATACACTCCACGCAGCGCCAATTCACGCGTGACCCAAGCCTGCAAAAGCTTGGCCAGTCAGTCTGTCCCAAACTGAAACAGATCAGGCCTCTCGCCTGCGCAGGGCATTCAGCTTGATACGCAGGCCGCCCAACGCATCAGGAAACAGTGCCAGGAGGGCAAGGCCATAAACCGCACCGCCAAGAACCAGGCTCAGGATGATCTGCGCCACCGGATGGGGGGCCAGACGCTGCTCCGGCAAGAACCAGAGCACCATCATCATCAGGGCCGTCGCTAGGCTGATCCGGAGGACCGATCCCCACAGCACCCGAAGACCAAAGCGCATAACTGCATAAAAAAAGCTGAACAGCGCCCCAACGATGAAACCGATGACGCAGCCAGCCACAGCCCCGGTCAGGCCACCCCATCGCATACCGAGAATGCAGGCAGCCACCGTCACCACGGCCTCGATCATGCTGGCAATCACACACAGGTCAGTGCGCTCAAAGAGCATGAAGACCTGATCGGTGGTGTGGATACGCAGATTGCGCAGGGCCCCGCCGAAGGCTGCAAGCGGCAGCACCGAAAGGGTCACCTCCTGGAAGGGCCTGGCGATCATGACCGCGACAGCGGGGTGGAGGATCATCATCAGGCCACCTGTAGCCGGTGCCAGCAGCGCAAAGAGCAAGGCGCCATTCAGGGAGAGCTGGTGCAGGGCCTTTTCCCGTGCGCCCTCGCGCAGGTAGCGCACGGCCAGGGGAAAGGCCGCTGCCGTCACCAGCATGGCCACGAAGGATGCGAGCCGTTGGCCCAGGGCCCAGCCAACTGAAACGAGGCCAACAGCCTCATGACCACCCTCAAATTGCACGATGTTGCGAATGCCATTGGCACTCACCCAGGCAATGACACCTGCTACGACCAGCGGTACGCCAAAGACGAGTGCCTTCTTCAGGATGGCGACATCGGGCCTTGCGAAGGTAAGACGCAGCCCCATGCCGTTCCACAGCGCCAAGAGACCCAGGATATGGGCCAAGGCAAACCCCAGCAGCGCGAGATCCGGCTGCGGCCTTACAAAAACGACAAGGAGAAAGGCAAAGCCAAACCCGACAACCGGCCCAAGGGTCTGTGCGACGGTATAAAGCGCAATCTGGCCGCCTGCGCGCGCACGTTCCGCCAGATAGTTGGTGACGGAACGCGTCACGACGTAAAGCACGGTCGCCCCGATCATGGAGGTGGTCAGGGGGATTCCCTGCAGGGCCAGCGATAGCACGCAGACAATGATCTGCAGGACCGACGAGACCATGAGGGTCGCATTCTCGACCTGCTGATATTTTTCGCGCTCTGATTGCGTGCTGAACGTCCCGGCAAAACGCAGCGTGTAATGGGACAACCAGGCTAGGCACAGGACGAAGGCCAGTTCCTGCATGGCCATGACATAGAACAGCACGCCATAGGCATCCGGCGAGAGCCAGAAGGTCCAGACCATGGCCGCCAGAAACTGAAAAAGCGGACCCGCGATCTGCGCTGGCAGATAGAGGATCGTCTGCTTCATCAGCATGAGCGGCCTCCACTGAGGGAAATCCGCGAAATCAGTTCGATCACGGCATCATGGTCCTGCGATGCAAGCCCAAGCCAACGCGAAAGATTGGCCGAAGCCAACGCAACGCCACGTGAGAAAAAATCCGGCGCATCGGCCCAAGCGAGAATCTGTTGTGCAGACGTCTCGGGGGCGGACGGATCAATGAAGAGGCCTGAGTCTGCCAGCACTTCGCGAAACACAGCCTGGTCCGGCGCGATAACCGCGAGGCCCGCATATTGCGCCTCCAGCAACGGCAGGCCCAGACCTTCGTCATGGGAGGTGCAGATCAGCGCGTGGGACTGGGAGACGATCTCCCTGACCCGTTCAACCGGCTGGTAGCCATGCAGGGTGACACCTGGCATGGCGGCAAGCTGCTTCTCATCATCCCCCCAGCCACTGCGACCCAGAAGGTCGAGCGTGGCATCTGCCAGCCCCTGCTCACGCAGGGCTGAAACGATGCGAGCCGCAGCCATCAGATTCTTGCGCGGCTCAATTGTACCGAGCGCGACAAGCCGCAGGCTCCCTGAAGGGCGCACCAGCGCCTCGCGACCCTGAGCGCTGAGGCCGAAGACATTGCGCACGCCCGGCCGATAGAGCGTGATCTGCGCATCTGGTCGCGCATAGGAGCGCAATTCATTGCAGGTCGTCTGCGAATTCACAAGAAAGCGCGGCAATTCGGAAACCGCACGCCGGAATGCCGGTGCCATGTAAAGGCGTGCACGCGTGTTGAGATCCTGCGGACGGTTCAACAAAAACACGTCATGGATGTAGGGCAGCACGCGCCCACCAAAGAAGCTTGCCGGAATCGAAGGCGGGAAGCCCGGA
>CAISZN010000664.1 GCA_903889985.1 uncultured Hyphomicrobiales bacterium
GCCCGTGGCGTAGTCGATGAGAAAGATGAAGGCCTGCGGATTCTCTTCCAGGTTTCCCTGGCTGATGAACTGGCGGTTGCCCTTCAGGTCGACGAAGGCGAGGCGATGTTCGTCCAGCACCTTCAGGAAGCCCGCCGGGCCTCCGCGGTGCTGCACATAGGGCTGACCCGCCGCATTGGCGGTGGCGAGGAAGAAGCTGCGGACCTGACCAATGAAGGCTGTGAGGTCAGGTGTGATGGTGGTCTGCCAGCCACCGCGCGCCTCCATCCGCGCATAGGCCGGGCGCGATCCCTTGCGGCTCTGCACGGCCTTCACGGAAGCCTAAAAGGCGATGTCGCTTGATGACACTGGCTTGGACGTCATGATGTCCTCCATGGCGGGCTTGGGCCTCACGGGGCGCCATGGCGGCGCCCCTCAAAATGGGACCTCAGGCCGCCTGCTTCACCGGCACGGCGGGGAAATCCACGGCCGTCCCGAAAACCTCATTGATGTAGTTCGTGAGGGTGTTCAGGGCGACATGGGCGACGATCTCGACGATCTCCGCATCGGAATAGCCGGCTGCCCGAACCGCTGCGAAATCCGCATCGCTGATAGCGCCGTGCTGGCGGGTCACCTTGACGGCAAAGGCCACGGCGGTATCCGCCTTCGCATCGTCCGAACGGCCATTTCGGTTGGCGGCAATTTCTGCCTCGCTGAGCTTGGCGACGTTCTTGCCGAGGTAGGTATGGGCGGCCAGGCAGTAGCCGCAACCATTGATCTGGGCGACTGCCAGCGCGATCCGCTCGCGGGTGGCTGCATTCAGTGCCCCCCTGGCGAGGGCAGCGTTCAGGCTGAGGTAGCCCTCAAGGGCGGCCGGGCTGGTGGCTGTCAGGCGGAACAGATTGGGCACGGAGCCGATTTGCTTGCGGACAGCTTCCAGCAGGGGCTGGGCATTGGCCGGTGCGGCTTCGATGGTGGCGGGGGTGGGGATGCGCGACATGGGGTCTTCTCCTGTTGGTCCCTGGCTCGTGCCGAGGTGACTTGCTGGAATTTGATCCCCTTCGTTAAAAACGATAATATCCTCATTATGCGATTTATTATTGCAATAAGCGGGATGATGGATGGATCGCTTCGACGCCATTGAGGCCTTCATTGCCGTGGCTGAAAGCCGGGGCTTTGCACCGGCGGCTCGCAAGCTGCGGCTTTCCACCTCGGCCATCACCCGCCACGTGGCGGCGCTGGAGGAGCGGCTCGGCGTCCGGCTGCTGAACCGGACGACCCGCGCGGTCAGCCTGACGGATGCGGGCCTGCGCTTTCTCCAGAGGGGGCAGCGAATCCTGGCGGATCTGGAGGAGGCCGAGCAGATGGCCGAAAGCGAACGCGGGGAACCGCTGGGCCGTCTGGTGGTCTCGGCGCCGCAGGTCTTCGGGCGGCTGCATGTGGCCCCGCTGATCTGCGAATTCATGATCCGCCATCCCAAGATCACGGCGGAGCTGATGCTTGCCGACCGCATGACCCATCTGGTGGAGGATGGCATCGACGTGGCCGTGCGCATCGGCCACCTGACGGATTCGAGCGAGATCGCGCGCAGGGTCGGCGCAGTGCGCCGCGTCCTGGTGGCCTCGCCTGCCTATCTCGCAGGCAAAGGCACACCCGCCACGCCCGAGGAACTGGCCGCGCACCGGCTGATTTCCTTCACCGCCCTCACAGCGGCGGACCACTGGCGCTTCTGGCGGGACGGCGAGCAGACGACCGTGGCCGTGCACCCTTCCTATGTGACCAACAGTGCGGATGCGGCCATCTGGCACGCGAGGCAGAACGGTGGACTGACCATGGCCCTGAGCTATCAGGTCGCCGACGACCTGCGGGAGGGGAGGCTCAGGCTGGTCATGGCAGACCATGAGCCCGAGCCCTATCCGGTCCAGATCGTTTATCCGAGCTCGCGGCTTCTTTCCCTCAAGGTGCGCGCCTTTCTGGAGCTGGCGATCGCAACCCGGAACTGGTCCTTCCTGACCTTTGGGGGCAAAGGGGAGGGCAGCCTGCCGAAGGCGGTCAGTTTGGCTTGAAGCTGATCATGTCCGTGCGCGTGACGGTCACCAGCTTGGTGGTGACCGGCGGGCCGCCACCGGCCATGTGGTAGGCCGCATAGGCCTCCTGAAAGGCGCTTTCCGAGGCCACGCCGTCGATCGGATAGATGACGTTGTAGCCACGCTGGGCCGAGGCGGCGCCGGTGCCGATGCCAATGCCCTGCGCCGAGGTGCCGGTGATGATGACCGTCTTGATGCCGCGCGCCTTCAGTCTTTGATCGAGATCTGTTCCCAGAAACTTGTCGGGGCCGCCCTGTTCCTGCTTCACCAGCTCGCCTTCATGAGGGGCGATGCCGGGATCCATGATCTCACCGTTGCCAGGCAGCGTGTAGGCCACGAGGGCGCCGGCGGCGCGGGCGCGATCCATCAGGGCCTTGATCTTGGGAACCGTGGCCGGGCAGCGCGGACGCACGCCGCAGTTCTGCTTCATGACGTCGAGAATCAGCAGGGCTGTGGTCTTGCCATCGAGCCCCACGGCCTTGAGATCGGGCGGGGGCGGAAGCGCGGCACTGCTCCAGTCGGCAATGACATCGGCAGCCTGTGAAGTTGACAAGCTAAGGATCAGCAGGACGCCCGCGGCGATGGCTCGAAGACTTGAACGCATGCGCTGCGTGTCGGACATGGCGTTTCCCCTCATTTTGGTGAGTGAAGCTTTTCACAGCCGCGTACAGCGGTCAAAGCAACCTGTTGCGCAAGTTGGCAGGCAAGCGACTGGGGGTGCAGCTGGCCGATCGCCATGTCGCCAAATGCATTGGCGCACCAACTTCAAACTCAAGGGATTTCGCTGAATGATTGGTGCCCCTGGCCGGGATCGAACCAGCACTCCTTTCGGAACTCGATTTTGAGTCGAGCGCGTCTACCAATTCCACCACAGGGGCATGGCCCGCAAGCGAACCAGCGGCGGATGTAAACAACAGCGCCGCGCAGCCGTCAACCTGTCGCGCGTGTCGATGCGGGATTTACTTGAACTATAAACTCGCGCC
This sequence comes from uncultured Hyphomicrobiales bacterium, assembly GCA_903889985.1. Lineage (GTDB taxonomy): Bacteria > Pseudomonadota > Alphaproteobacteria > Rhizobiales > Beijerinckiaceae > Terripilifer. The sequence goes on from CAISZN010000664.1 coordinate 3,050, forward strand.
TGTTTGAGGCGATACTGCCCAGAACATAGTATAGGGCAATGATTACGTAAGGTTCCTGCCGCAGTCTCCACGTGTCGGCAGTTCATCTGCTAATATTATCGTATTTTTCACGGGGTGTTTTCATGCAGCGTCTTTGCAAGACTTTTCTTTTGGATGAAACCGGTGTCACGGCGATTGAATACGGCATGATCGCGGGACTGATCGCCGCGGTGATCATCGGTTCTGTCAGGACCCTCGGCAGCAACGTCTCGAATATGTTCAGCAACATCGCCGCAAACATTCATTGAGCCAGCCGTGCCCGGGCGGGTTTCGCCAATTCGCCCGGGAAAGGCCCGCCTGAAAGGGAGTGGCACATGCTGCGGCGTCTCAGACAGTTTCTCGACGACACGGCCGGCGTCTCGGCTGTCGAATATGGCCTCATGCTTGGGCTCGTTCTTGCGGGAACTGTCGTCTCCGTGAAAGCAATCGGCGTGAATCTCTCGACGTTGTTCGGGACGATTGCGAATGGGTTTCACTGACGCCCTGACCCCGGCACAAGCAGCCTGCCGCAAAAGCTATGGGGCGCAGGCACTTTCCGTAAGCGCTTGAGTCTCATCCATTGCCATGTTAGACGGCACGCCACCACACGGGACCCTGTCCCGGCCCGTCCGGAGAGGTGGCAGAGTGGTCGAATGCACCGCACTCGAAATGCGGCATACGGGCAACCGTATCGGGGGTTCAAATCCCTCCCTCTCCGCCACTCTATCGTGAATCAGGCAAGGGCTTCGTGCAGGGCGCCACAGGCTGACGCCATGATTCGCGGCTCTCGAGTGCCTGTGCCATCATCTGGTGATGACTGCTTCCGTCACAGCCATTCTCGAAGAAATCAGGCAGGCCTTCCCGGCTGTGCGCGTCGAGACCGATTTTGCGCTGATTGACAGCCGGCAGAGCGATGAGCCGGTTCTGACAGAGCAGGCCTTCGCCAACAGGTTTGACTGGACCACCCTTCAGTCCGATTGGCTTGATGATGCGCCGGATGGATGGTCGAGCGCCCTGAGCTGGCTGACAGATGAAGCGCTTTGCTTTTTCATTCCTGCCTATCTCTGCGCGGATCTCACGGGCGGCCTTAAGCGGGCCGATGTCGTTTATCATCTTGTCGCAGGCTTTGACGATCTGACGCGTGAAACCTACGTCTGGATGGATGAGAGCCAGTCCATGAACCATCATGCTCAAAAGAGATGGAAAGGGCTGAGCTGGCAGCAGGCCGCGGCGATTGTGCATTATCTGGAATGGAAAATCGAGCAGGTGGGCCCGGTAGATGGTCATGAGATGATCGAGGCCTTGAAAGCATATTGGTATGAGCGTGCTGGACGCCCTTGAAATCGCGATTTCATGATTGAAAAATCCATTGCGCTGCCCACGACGAGGTCGCTTGTCGTCGACGTGAAAGATCAAGCGCTTGTCCTTGCCGCTGTGTCAGCAACCTTCCTCTCATCTGCTTTGTTCTGATCAAATGCAGACGATCGCCCTTGCTGTCACCTCACCTCGCTCTGCAGGGAAAAGGGATGCGTAAAATCCGTATGGTTGCCGCGATCGCCGCATGTCTGACCTTCACGACGCCGCTGCTTGCCTGCGATCCTGATGCCGAGCAAAAGACGGTTCAGGACATCTTCATGTCACGCCCGCCCTCGAGTGGGTCCGAGGGAGAGGACCTGATGCAGAACCTGGAGTCGAAAGGAAAAAAGATCGGCGACCTGCTTGCAGCCGGCCAAGTCTCTGATGCCTGCGAAGGTCTCTGATGCCTGCGAGCAGATCGATGAGATGAAGGATTGGCTCAACTGTTTTCCGGCGAAGTGACGGATCGAAGGCCGGGAGTCCTGATGGACTGATCATGGCCGGGAGGTAGTTTTGCTCATTCTCCGCTTCCTCAAGGCGACAGTTCTCCAACTTCAGATGGTGGGGAGGGAGATCTCAGGCCATCCCGTGACAAGCGCTTCCGCGGCCGCTGACTGTCAGCGTTTATCTCTTTCCATTTGATTTGAGATGAGGTCCGCGCCCTCATGGCCCGGCATTGGGAAAACAGGCCGTCGCGCTGAGGGATAATGGCCCAACATATGCTGGCAGGATTGATTGCACGGCGGTTTTGAACGCATAGCTCAGTGTCACCTGCGAGAATCCTGATTGGCCGCCGCAGGTTGTTGAACTCGTCAAGGTGATGTTGCTCGACGTCAGGCTGATGCCCCAGCCGGTCGCCTTCGTCTGGATAAAGGTTATCGTGTTGGCGGCGTTATAGTTGCCGCTTGTGTCCGTGCAGGATTGATGGCCAACGCCCATGCACCTGGCTCCTGTCATGGCTACCTGGGCGAGGCCCTGGCGGATCCACATGATCCGGCCTGTTTCGCAGACGCCAAAGACCAGCAGGAAGAAGGGCATGCAGACAATGGCGAATTCGATCGCAGCGGCGGCGCTTGCTGACTGCAGGAAACAGCGTGCCCTGAGCATCACTGAACCTGCACGACAATGCTGGCCGTCATGGTGCTGCTTGGCATGACCGACAATCCGGAAAAGAGTGACGTATAGGTCTGTGTCGCCTTGATGGAGATAAATTTGCCTGCGAAGCCCGTGGTGCAGGATGAGCCCTGGGTGACGGTGTTGCCCCAGTTCAGGGCGGATCCGCTGAGGCTTGGACAATAAAATGAATCGGCATTCGCTGCTGCGCCTGATGGAGCGGTGCCGCCACTTGTGATCGTGGTGCCATTGTTGACGACGACCTGCACTGTTGCGCCGCTGGCGGACGACAGGATGAAGCCCGCCACGGTCGCGCCAAGTGTTCCTCCATCTGTCGAGTTGACGCTGCTCGCATGTTGCATCGCGTAGTTTGCCGCGGCTGCAACGGCACTGTTCAGCTTGAATTTCGTCCAGGACGCCATGCCGAATTCAGTCGTGGCGGCCAGAATGAAGGCAATGGCGGGAGCCAGAAACGCGAATTCAACAGCCGCTGTGCCGCTCGATGCGAAGTCTGAGAGCCGCAGCCCGAGGTATCGGCGCCATCGCTTCATTGGACGATCTTTGTCGACGTGGAGTTTCCGCCGCTGGTCGTAAAGCAACTGTTGTTCGCCGTCAGATTGACCGAGCTGTTCAGCGCCAGGCTCGAGGCGATCAGTTGAGAGCAGGGAGAGGTGCCGCCTGCCAGAGCCGCCGAACCAGTGATGCTGAGCGGCGCACCTGGGAAATAGAGTGCCCCATTGAACGTGGCGTTCGAAGACCCGGTCAGCAGCACGCCAGCCGATATGGTACTTGGCAGCAAGACAGCAAGATTGGCGTAGGTGCTGCTCGAACCGGGTGGATTCAAGGAGACCCCGGAATAGCTTCCCGCAATACAGATTGCCCTTCCGCTGCAGGTGCCGCTGGATGAGGGAACCGTTGAGCCGGCATTGACCGCGAGGGTGGCGTTTGTGCTTGATATGGAGACGTTGCCGCTGACTCCTGTACAGGCGATTGGTGCCGTACTGGTACCGTTGGCGCCGGCTGCGAAATAACCCTTGATGGCATAGAGGCCGTCGTAAAGCTTGATGGCGCCTCCCAGATCGATGTTGCCGCCAATCGTATGGCTGTTGCTGGCTATGCCAAGGACGATGCAACTGGCAGAACTGGTCGAGGTAATGTTGCCCGCAAGGCTGAAACTGTTGGCACCCGTGTCGCCCAGTGTGACCGTGCCGCCGGAGGTGGAAATAGAATTTCCGTCCGATGCCTTTCCTATCGTAAAGCTGTTCGTCTGCGAGCCGCCGGCACTTCCCATGATCACGGATCCGGCGTTCCGGATTGCGCTCGTCAGTGCGTATGTGTTCGATCCGTTTATGGTGAGTGTGTTAGCGGTGGTGCAGATGCTGAACGTATAACTTCCGCACAGGCCGTTGGTGCCGGCTCCTATTGTGAACGAGCTGCCGTCAAATGTCGCGTTTGCCGTTGTCAGCAGGCCGTTTGCGATCTTGTAAGTGGCCGTTCCGGCGAACTGGGTCGTATTGGTGATCGTCAGACTCTTGAAGGTGAGAGTTGGTGTCCCGGTGTTCGTCCAAGTGAGTGTCGTGGAAATCGTCACGTCCCCGAAGTCATGTGTGCCGCTCGGGCAGGCCATGGTCGCGTTCCCATTGCTGACAGTGAATGTGCAGCCCGAATAGGTCCACGTGCCGGCAGTGTTGTTGGTCAGGCTCAGGCTGCCCGAACCTGCCGTTGTCACGGCGGCCGGGCTTGTCGTCGATGCATTGGCTGCCGCCGACAAGGCGCTGGTCACAGCTGTGTTCGAACTGAGTGGGTCTGTGACCGTGCCACTCGCCGTGGTGCCGCTGATGTTGCAGCCTGACGGTGCGGATTTACCATAGATGATCTTGTTGCTGGTTCCGCTGACCGTCACTTTGCCCTGACTGCAGGAAATGGTTGTTGCGGAAACAACATTGCAATTTGATGCCGTGATTTGATTTGTATTGCTGCTGATGGTGATGCCCGTCCCCGTTGTCGCCAGCGACATGACGCAGCCAGAATAGCCGCCAGCCTGTCCGATCTGGGCAAATGATGTCGCGGTGACCTGCAAGCTCGTCAGGCTTGAGAGGACTTTCTCCAGCGCAAGAGGCTCGGTGCGCGTCAGGTCAACCCTGATGGCCTGCTTGCTGCTGTCCTGAGGTACGGTTGTGAGGCTCGCGGTTAACGTCGCAGAGGACATGCCGTTCAGATTTGCGATGTTTGTGGCAGCGGCCGTCAGGTTCGCCTGGCTTATTTTTCCATTGCCATAGGCGAGCGCTGCAGAAAGCGCGGCGGCATCGGCCACGCGCTGGTTCTCGACCTGCATCAGCAGTCCATAGCCGAACTCCGCAGCCAGCGCGAGAAAGCCGATCAGGACTGGCAATAGCAAGGCCGCGAGGAGCGCAATGGTTCCTCGCTCTTCCTTGCGGAAGCGGGAAAGACGATACATGAAAGCAACCAGTCGAAATCAAACAAAGCAATGTCGGCATTGCGCCATGAGCTCTTTAATTCGACGTGAAGCACGACCCTGATTGGGCGCTTATCTTGGGGCTTCTGATCAATGACGCTGCGGCATCACGCGGTCTGACCTTTGTCAGCAGCCGCGGCAGATTGATTGCATGGCCTTGCGGGCATCGCGTTCCAGGCGTTCCGTCTCGAGATCCAGGAGACGGCGTGCACGGTCTCCCGGTTCCTCATTCGCCATGGCTGCGGCAGGCTGCTCGACGCCTTGATCCGGCCTGGACCGGGCGGGGGCCTTCCGACCTGCCGCGATCTCGAAGACGAGCGGTTGCAGGGCCGCCGTGGCACCCATGGTGCCGGCCGGAAAAGCCCATATGGACGTGTTTGAGCCTAAAATGAGCATTGATGCCGCTGCCAACAGTATCCGGCGCCAGTTGCTCACCAGTCTCACTCCCTGCCTGTTCCCGAATCAGCCGTCTCTGCCACTTGGCATGAATGGCCCGGCAGGAGACATGGCGGATGCGCCTTGGCCGAGGCTTGGCCTGAGACTTGGCTGAGAGTTGGCCTGAAGCCCTCCGGTCATCTATCTTGGGAGCGACCGGGGCTGCAACGCCCGGAGCAGGGGAGGAACCATGGCTGATACACGTCGCATCGATCAGGTCTATCTGGGTATTTTCCGGAGCAATGCGTCCCATCCCCCGCTGCCGGCCGGGCGCGAGGAGATGATGAAGCGCCACCACGACTACCTGCAGGACCTGCAGGGCAAGGGGATCCTCTATGCTGCCGGTTCCAACAAGGACGTGACCGGCGAGCGCCATGGGGGCGGCATCATCGTCGTTCGGGCGAAGAGCCTCGAAGAGGCCCGCGAGATCCTTGGCCGCGAGCCCTTCACGGCTGCTGGTGAACGCACGCCCGAGGTCCTGCCCTGGGCGCGCAGCTGGTTTGGCGAGTAAGAGGCGCTGCTTTGGACCGCTGACCTCCAGGTCTGAAGTCCTGTTGCACGGCGGGCGCCGAGCGATCCTCTAGAGCTTCATCAGGCGGCCAAGGCTTGGCACATCATCCTTGATGCCGATGGTGCGCAGGGCATGCCAGAAGGCCGCCTGATTGCTTGTCACCACGGGCCGATCGAGCTTGGCTTCGAGGTCCACGATGGTGTCGATGGAATGGATGTTGGCGCAGGACAGGAAATAGCACTGCGCCGCATCGTGCCGCAGCTCCAGTGCCGTGTCGTACCAGAGCTTTGGCGGCATGGTGCAATACTGGTCAGAGCCTGCGAGCCCAACAGCCTTGTCCGCGAGGATCTCGTAGCCGGCCTCCTTCAGATAGGCGAGCTTCTTCTCGTGGTCGGCGCGTGCGGTCTCTGACACGAAGACCAGCTTGTTCGCCTTCAGGGCATTGAAGGCAGAGGTGAGCGACGAAGCCGCGCTGATGGCGGGCTTGCCGGTGCCAGCCGTCATGGCAGCCATCACCTGCTTTTCAGCATCCACGCCACCCGACATGGACGTGCCGGTGCACTGGAGCACGATGACGTCACATCGCGACTCTGCCAGCATCTGCGCCGCCTCGACGATGCGCGGCGTCAGCTGTTCCAGCGGTGCCTTGTGCTTGTTGGTCATGAAGATGCGGGTGAAATGCGGCACCACACCGGCCGGCAGGAAGCGCACGGCCTGTGGCTCCACCATGCGGTTCGAGGAGGGGATGATGAGGCCGATGCGGGCGCGCGGGACGATGGGTTCGTAGGTCACGCTTGATCCTCCTGTTGTCGGTCATTTTGCCGGGCTGGCGAGCAGCGCGGCTGCCTTTCGCACGAGATCCTTCGGCGCAGCATAGTTGCGCCTGATGATCTCCTCCATCTCCTCGCCGGTCACCGGGTCGACTTCCATCATGGCTTTCTTCGCCTCCTCGAGGAAGCCCGGGTCCTTCATGACCGCATCGAAGGCGCGGCGCATGGCAAGCACCAGGGGCTTTGGCGTGCCGGGCGGCATGACGAAGGGGCGGCCCAGATCTTCCGAGAAGGAGATCAGCTCGACTACCTTGCGATCTTCCGGTGTCTTTACCTGCTCCACCAAGAGCGGCACGTCCTTCAGATCTGGCCTTGGCTTTGATCCCGTCTGCAGCAGGGCGCGCACGCGCCCGTTCAGGATCCAGTCCGGATTGGACGCCATCAGGGTCGACCACGACAGGCCGCAGATGCCCTCGGCTTCCCCGCGCTCCACAGCCATGCGGGCTTCCTGTGTCGCGTAGCCGATGACGATCTTGAATTTGGTGCCCAGCAGCGCATTGAGGATCAGGGGCATGGTCGCCGAATAGCCAGTGGCACCGGTCGAGGCGACGGTGACTTCGCGCTGCCTGGCATCCTCGATGCTCCTGATGGCGCTGGCATGCCAGACGACGCAGACATTCTGCTGCTTGCCGATGCTGCCGATCCATTCGAACTTGAGTGGATCAAACTGCACCGCCGGGTTGCCGAAAAGCGGTTCCGGGATCAGCGCATTATAGGTCGCCAGCAGGACCGTGCCGTCCCTGGGCGCGACGTTGTAGGTCCAGTTCGTGGCCAGCATGCCGGCCGCGCCGGGCATCTGCTGGTTCACGATGGTGGGCTGGCCGGGAAGATACTTGTCGAGGAAGCGCGCCAGCACGCGGGCATAGGCGTCATAGCCGCCGCCCGGTCCGCTGGAGATTACCATCTTCACCTGCTTGCCCCGGTAGAGCGCATCGGGTGCCTGCGCCAGGGCGCCCGATGCTGTTCCGAAGCAGGCGGCCATCAGCGCCAGCCTTGCCCACATGGTGTTTCCCCCTGTCGTCCTGTTTCTTCAGAGGCGGTCTTCGCCGCGCCCCTCGCCGAGTTCCTTGGCCTGTGGCGTCTGCATGTAGAAGTTCAGGAACTCGTAACCGAGCGAGGCGTCGTGGACGAGGTTGAAACTGGCCAGCATCTGCTTGTTCAGCACGCGCTTGGTGAGTGCCAGCGCATAGGGGTTGCGCTTGAGCAGGCGCTGCACGATGTCGTCGGTCTTGGCGTCGAGTTCCTCGGCGGGCACCGCGTAGTTCACGACGCCCATGGTGGCGAGTTCCTTCGCGGTGAAGGGGCGCGCCAGCATCAGATACTCCTTGGCCATATTCATGGGCATCTTCAGCGGCGCGAAGACCGAGCCGCCATCTCCGGTGACCATGCAGTGGTCGGCGGAGCCCTTGCGCTCGCCATTGATGATGAGTTCGCCTGCGCTCATGTGGTGATCGGCGATGATGGCATCCTCGCGCGCGATGATGAAATCGCAGGCGAGGACGAGATTGGCGCCAAAGCCCACCGCATGGCCGTTGACCTTGGCCACCACCGGCTTGTCGATGGTGCACATGGCCTCCACCGCGCGGGTGACGCCGGTCATGATGTCCCAATCGCCGCCCGGATTGCCGTGATGGCCATAGCTCGACGGCGGGATCGTGAAGACATCGTCCTTGCCGGTGATGACGATGACGCGCACGCTCTGATCGTCGCGCAGTTCGTTGAGGGCCTTGCCCACCTCGGCGGCCCGCTGGGCGCCGCCCGGGCGTGCCTTTTCGCGCAGGTGCTTTTCGAGCCGCTTGAGTTCGATGGTGGCGACCTGTCCGTTGCGGACGATATCGAGAAGCAGATAGTCAGACATGCCGTAAGGCTCCTGTGAACGAAAAACTCAGTCGTTGAGCAGCTTGAGAAAGCGCTGGCGGATGGCA
>CAISZN010000665.1 GCA_903889985.1 uncultured Hyphomicrobiales bacterium
CGCTGAAGGGACTGGGCCTTCACGACGACTGAAGAAGAATTTCAAATGCAGATGACTAGCGGCAGGGATACCTGCATCAGCCATTTGCGCATTGCTCCCATGAGCCCCGAAGTCAAAAGAGCCTCTCGGGACGGGTATCCTCAAAGAGCCGCGTCGTAGCTCTTCGCCAGAAAATCACGCACCCACTCACGTGCCTCGGGAGAGATATGGGTCGCTTGTTTGAAAAGGGTCTCGCCTTCCAGGTCCGTGACCTGTTCATATTCGCCGATCATTTCGTCACGCTTTGAGAGATATTCGGGATCGTTGCGCATGTCCCGGATGGCCTTGCGATAGGCCTCGATAATGTCAGGCGACGTGCCATCTGGCAGAAGCAGGAGTTTTTGAGCTGGAAAACCGGAAATCAGGAATGACATGAAGGCATCCCACTCAATGCCGGCGGGCTTCTTGCCGTGCACGATCTGGTAGGCCTCTTCAATTGTCGGCAGGACAGGAAAATTGGGATCGCGAACGAGTTTGCCGTCCTTGTCGATCATGCCCCAGGCAAAGAGTGGGATCGCCTCGCCTCGCTTCACCAGTGGCAGTGAATTGCGCAGGTAAGCAGTGGTTGTTTGATAATCAATCGTGAACTCACCACGCTCGAATCCCAGGCGGCCCTCACCACGTCCTGGAAATCCAATCACATGCTTGACGTCGAGCCCGAGCAGCCGGAAGCCTAGCAATGGCACCATGTCGAGGGATGTAATTCCCTGGCTGGCAAAATGCAGCGTAGTTCCATTCAGCTTGCCGAGCTCTGACAGGCCGGCGCAACCCAATTTCGAAGAAATATAGGCCACACCACCAGTCGGACCGGCGAGCACGAACTTCAGCTTCGAATAGTCATATTTGACGCGCTTCTCTCCAAGAAGAAACGGAAACTGCGTCGAACCGGAGCTGACGAGAATATTGAGGCCATCGGGCTTCGCCGTCGCGGCAAACAGATTTGCGCCGGACACAGAACCGCCGCCCGGCACGTTTTTCACAATGACGACGGGATTTCCCGGCAGATATTTCTGCAGGAATATCGCGAGGAACCGGCCCCAAAGGTCGCTTCCCCCACCAACTCCGAACGGAACCGTGATGGTGACAGACTGACCAGCGAAAGAACGAGCAAAGGCAGGGCTCGATATAGCGGTGCCGACAGTGGCAGCAAGGGAACCTTTGATGAAGGATCTGCGGTCCATGGTTTGACTCCTGAAAGGCAAGGGGCGCTCAAGCGGCTTTGGCTGATGATGTTTGAGGGATTGAGATGAGGAGCGTTCCTTCCATGATGCGACGCGCTGTGCGCGTCACCATGGTCAAGGGCGGCTGCATCGGATCTGCCTGTTCGACAAGAATGTCGAACCGACCAGACGGATGTTCGATGTTGACAGAGGCGGGCAGGGTGACGGATCGGCCTGTCTGAAAAGCAACAGTGCCGGGCGTCACCAATGCGGATGCGATCGCAATTCCGCCCGTGACAGCCACCGCCGTATGGCACTCATGCGGCATGAAATAGCGCGCACTGATATGTCCGCCGTGGCGTGGAGGGGCGACCAGCACGGGCTTGGGAATGACTAGCTTGGAGACATCGCCCAGCCGCATGCGATGACCGGCTTTGAGACGAAGCTGCTCGATTCTTGCGAGCATCGGCCTGTTTGCATTCAGCTCCGTCGGGAGCTCATATCCGGTCACGCCCAGATTGGAAGCGCGCAGCAGCATGATCGGCATGGCAGCATCCACGCAGGATACTTCTATGCCATCGATCAGTTCGCTGGCCGACCCGGTCGGGAGCAGGGCCCCCGTCTTCGACCCAGCCGCATCGAGAAAGGCGAGCTGAATCGGCGCTGCCGTACCCGGAACACCATCGATGGCCTGATCCCCGTCGTAGGTCACACGGCCATTGGGCGTGTGAACGCGGGCTTCAATCAGCTTAAGGGTATTGACGTTGAAGATCCGAACCCTGGTCAGATCGCCTGTGACCGGAACAAAGCCGCTATCGATGGCGAAGGGGCCAACCCCCGACAGCATGTTGCCGCAGTTGGGGGAGAAGTCGACGAAGCGCTCGCGGATGGAAACCTGCGCAAAGAGGAAGTCCACATCAACGCCCTCAAGCTTCGATTTGCCGACAATGGCAACCTTGCTGGTCAGCGGATGGCCCCCACCAAGGCCAGTCACCTGCAGTTCATGCCCACCGCCCATGGCTTCAATGAGAATCTCGGCCATTTGGCCCCGATCCTGAGGCAGGTCCTCGGCCCGGAAGTAGGGGCCTCGGGAGGTGCCTCCGCGCATGATCACGCAAGGCAGTCGAAGCTCGGTCATGGGTAGCCTCCCTTGATTGATGTGATTTCATCATCAAACTGAAAGCTTGATACGATCGATGGTAGAAATTGTTAAATGCAAAGATTTGCGCTATTGATGTGAAATGCGGATCAATTTCGAACTTCTGGACCTTCGCTGTTTTCTCGCCGTTGTAGATCTGGGCGGCTTTCACACCGCGGCAGAAGCGTTGAATGTGAGCCAGCCAGCCTTATCCCGGCGCATTCAGGGACTTGAGGCAGCACTCGGAGCGCCACTGCTTGAGCGATCAACGCGGCGCGTGGCCTTGACCACCACGGGACGGCAGATGGAGCCTCTGGTGAGGCGGCTCATCGAGGAGTTTGAATCCTCACTGTTGTCGATTGCGGATGTTGGCAAGAACCAGCAAGGGCAGGTGACTCTCGCCTGCATCCCGACGGCAGCCTTCTATTTTCTGCCTCGCGTCATCCAGGCCTACAACGCAGTCTATCCCAATATCCGGTTCCGCATCCTGGATCTTGGCGCCAATGAATGCCTGGAAAGCGTGGCTCGTGGTGAGGTTGAGTTTGGGCTGAACCTGATGGGAGCCGGGGATGCGGACCTGATCTTCACGCCACTGGCTGAAGATCCCTTCGTATTGGCTTGCCGCCGCGACCATCCGTTGGCAAAGCATGAGAAACTCAGCTGGACCGACCTCAAGGGGCACGCACTGGCAGGTGTTGGCCGGGCAAGCGGCAACCGGATGTTGCTCGACAGCGCGCTCGGGAAGCTAGGCCTCGAACTGTCGTGGAACTACGAGACGAACCATTTGTCGACATCACTCGGGCTGGTCGAGGCAGGACTTGGTGCCTCAGTCCTGCCGCGCCTGGCAACACCACTTGGCGACCATCCTATTATCGTGACGAAGATCATCGAGGAGCCCGTTGTCACGAGAACCATCGGCATCGTCGAGCGCAAGCACGGACGGCTTTCACCAGCGGCAAAACGGTTTCGCGACATGCTGGCGGCGAGTTGGGTCTCTGATGGGGGTAAGGCAGGGGCGTAAGGCCAGGCCGCAGAGGACTGACAAGAAATTGTCATCGATGATCGGTGAATATTCGACGTCGATGAGAGGAACTCCACGCTCTGAAAAGACGGGGCGTGCGTTGGGACTTTGCTTTGTAAAGCAATAGCAATGAGCCCATTATCATGAAACCATTGATTGTCTCGTTTATGGAGGACTCGATGCCTGACGATACTGATAAGAGCGCAACGGCCCAGTCAAAACCACATTTCTACCGTTTCCACCTCCCACATGTTCATCTCAACTCCATGTACGGGGATGACTGGTTCGCCCTCAAGGCAGAGGCATTCGCAAGGTTTTTCGGAACTCCTACCTTCCTGATTGCCCAAACCGTCGTGGTGGCTATCTGGATTGTCGTCAATATCGTTGGCTGGACCCAGTTTGACGTTTATCCGTTCATCCTTCTGAACCTTGCCTTCAGTCTTCAAGCTGCTTACGCAGCGCCACTCATCCTGCTTGCTCAAACAAGGCAGTCAGATCGGGATAAAGCCCACGCTGAAGCAGACGCACAACATCGGGAGGATATTGCCAGGGCAAGCGAACAGCGTCAGGCGCTCGCAGCTCAGGAACTGGTGTTGCTCACGACCATGCTTGAAAAGAACACTGAGCTCACCGAGACCATCAAGGTCCTGACAGAGCGGCTGGAAGCTTTGACCGCTGAGGTCCATAAGAGGGTCATCGTAAATTAGTACCGGCTTTCCAGGACCTTCCAAGGCCAATCGATGTAAGGCTTTAAGGCCTTGCATCGAATGGTTTTGAGGGCCTCGAGCTGTCCGTTCGCCCGATCCCGGCACATCTTGGAGGCGGGGGGGGCGAAGAACCTCGATAGCTCCAACCGGAGCATATTTTAGGTCAATACAGTTCGCATAATCTATATTATGGAACCTATACGCATGCCTGATAGTAAGCTCAGATCTCCAGTCGCATCCCGTCATAGGCCGGCTCGACACCTGCAGGAAGATCCTTACGAAGGATCTCGTAGTCCACTTCTGAACTCAAGTTGGTCATGACCGAATGGCCTGGCCGCAACATGCGGATCATCTCGAGCGCCTCACCAATACTGAGATGCGTGGGATGGGACGTGTAGCGCAGAGCATCGACGACCCAGATGGCCAGACCTTCAAGATATTGCCAGCTCTCGGGATAGACCCTCACGAAATCCGGCGTATAGGCGAAGTTGCCCACCCGAAAGCCAAGTGCATCAATCTCCCCATGGTCGAGGCGAAACGGCATGAATTCCAAGGGGCCGCCGGCGCCATCGATCCGGCAAACTTGCCCCGGTCGAAGCCGAGCCTCGTTCAGTAGTGGCGGATAGTTGCTGCCTTCCGGTGTCTCAAAAATATAGCCAAAGCTATTTCGCACCACCCGTGAGGTCGGCTCATCCATATGAATGTCGAGCCGCCGCGACATATGCAGGACGAGCGGCCGGACATCATCGATGCCATGCACGTGGTCGGCATGGGGATGGGTCATTAAGATGGCGTCGAGACGTTCGACACCCGCGCCAATAAGTTGTTCCCGCAGGTCTGGGGACGTATCGATCAGGACCCTTGTGGTACCGCCCGACCCCGTCTTCTCGACCAAGATCGAGCAACGACGACGGCGGTTTCTGGGGTTGCCGGGATCACAGACACCCCATCCCTGGGCGACCCTCGGAACACCACCGGACGATCCGCAACCAAGGATGGTGACAACTTGAGACATTGCTTAAACCTGGGCTATTTTCCAGAATAATTTCAATGCATTTTGCGTTGTTCTTGAATGTATTTCTTCGACGCTGACGCCCTTTGTTTCAGCCAGCACTTTCGCAGTCGAGGTCACAAAGGAAGGCTCATTTGTCTTCCCCCGAAAAGGCACTGGTGCCAGGAACGGAGCGTCGGTCTCCACCAGCATCCGGTCAAGCGGAACGTCGCGTGCGGTCGCGCGAAGCTCCTCGGAATTCTTGAAGGTCAGGACTCCGGAGAAGGAGATCGTCAGACCCAGTTCCAGGCCCGCCTCGGCCAGCTTGCGCGAGGACGTGAAGCAATGGAGCAGGGCCTTGAAAGCCCCCTTCCCCATCTCCTCCCGCAGGATCCGCTCCATGTCCTCGTCGCAGTCGCGCGAATGGATGACGAGCGGCAGTCCCGTCTCACGCGCCGCCGCGATATGTGTCCGGAACACCGTCTCGGCGATGTCTCGGGGACTCTTGTCGTAGTGGTAATCAAGCCCCGCCTCGCCGATGGCGACACACCGCGGATGCGATGCCAGCCGCACCAGATCGGCCACCGTCACGTCGGGTTCCTCGTGGGCTTGATGGGGATGGGTGCCGACGCTGAACCAGACCTGCGGGTTCTCTTCGGCGATGGCCATATAGGTGTCGTATTTGGACACCCGGGTCGAAATCGTGATCATCCGCTCGACCCCGGCAGCAGCTGCCCGCGCGAGGAGCTCGGGACGCTGGGCGGCCAGTTCCGGGAAATCGAGGTGGCAATGGGTGTCGATCAGCATCAGGATTTGGCTGGCGTGCCAGCCCCTTCCTCAGCCTCCACATAACGGGGGAAGATCGGAGCAGGTGCGGGCAGGGTGCTGCCACCCGCCAGACGATGCCCTGCCCCCACATGAGAGAACAATCGAACGTCCGGGCCGACGCCGAGCAAATCCAGAAGTTTTCCGGCAGCCGTTGGAATGACCGGCTGGGCCATGATGGCCACATTCCGCAAAACCTCGGCCGTTACATAGAGCACCGTGTCGCGACGGGCCGGATCGCTCTTGGTGAGCTTCCAGGGCTCCTGCCCGGCGAAATAGCGGTTTGCCTCGGCCACGACCCGCCAGATCTCGGCCAGCACCGTATGCAGGGCAAAGTCCTTCATGGCCACGCGCGCCTTGGCAGCCAGTGCGTCTGCATCCGCAAGAATGGCAAGATCGGCCTCGGCGAAGCTGCCTGGCATCGGCACCCTGCCCTCACAGTTCTTGGCAATCATCGACAGGGAGCGTTGGGCCAGATTGCCAAGATCGTTGGCGAGGTCGGCATTAATGCGCTGGACAATGGCTTCGTGCGAATAATTGCCATCCTGGCCAAAGGGCACTTCGCGCAGGAAGAAATAGCGTAGCTGGTCGACCCCATAATGGGAGGCCAAGGACTCAGGCGAGATCACATTGCCAACCGACTTCGACATCTTCTCGCCGCGGTTGAACAGGAAGCCGTGGACGACAATCTGCCGGGGCAGAGGAAGCTCAGCAGACATCAGGAATGCGGGCCAGAAGATGGCGTGGAAGCGGGTGATATCCTTGCCGATCACATGAGCGCTGGCCGGCCAGTAGCCCTCACGCGGATTGCCCGAGCCCGGCAGGCCGGTGGCTGTGATGTAGTTCGTCAGCGCGTCGACCCACACATACATGACGTGCTTGGGGTCATTGGGAACCGGCACACCCCAGTTGAAGGTCGTGCGGCTGATCGAGAGATCCTGCAGCCCGCGCTTCACGAAAGCGACGATCTCGTTGAGATATTTTTCCGGTGTCACAAAATCAGGTTGGTCGGCATAGAGTTTCAGCAGCCGATCCGCATAGGCTGACAAGCGGAAGAAATAGCTTTCCTCCTCGACCCATTCGACGGGACTGCCAGTGGGGGCCAGCTTGCGCCCATCTGGCTGGGTCGTGAGCTCACCCTCATCGAAATAGGCTTCGTCTCGCACCGAGTACCAGCCGGCATATTTCGACAGGTAGATGTCGCCCTTGGCAAGCATACGCTCCCAGATCTCGGAGACCGTCTTGTAGTGACGCTCCTGAGTGGTGCGCACGATGTCGTCAGCACGTGCATTGAGCAGCTCGCCCATCGCCTCGAACTGCTCGGCGGTTCGATCCGCAAGGCCCTTGGGCGTCAGCCCCTCGCGCTGGGCGGTCTGCTGCATCTTGAGGCCATGCTCGTCCATGCCGGTCACGAACAGCGTATCGAAGCCGTCGAGGCGCTTGAAACGCTGGATGGCATCCGTTGCGATGCGCTCGTAGGCATGCCCGATATGGGGCGCACCATTGGCGTAGGGAATGGCAGTCGTAATGTAGAAGCGTGGTTGGCCGGCCATGCGAAGTCCCGAAAGGCAGCCCTTGAAGGGCCGCTGGAATCTAGCGCCGAGCCGCGCCGGTAGCGGCTGCGAGATCGGCAAAAATCGACAGGATGAGCGGGCGCTTGTCGAGGTTCAGCGCCTCAGCTTCGCGGACCGCGTCGGCCGCTTTCTCCCACACCTCGGCAAGGGGTGCAAGGCGATGAGGTCCTTCATCCGCCCGCTCGCGTACCTGCCTGTCGAGCCAATCGAAGATGCTGCCAATCGCGCTCTCGAAATCGTCAAGGGCAGAGGCTGGCGTGATCCGATCTGCGAGCGAATGAACTTCCCGCCAGTCAACTGCGGGCAGGCTGCCGAGCAGCCCATCCATCCGGCGCGCCAGCGCCAGCCGGTCACTGTCGAGGAGCCGCAAAGCCTGTCGCACTGAGCCGCCACTGCGCTCAGCTGCCGCCTCCAGGTCCGGTCCATGCTCGGACCATGGCGAGCCAAGATCACGAATGGCACCCGCCACGTCGGCCGGGCTCAAGGGCTCCAGCAATAGCATGCGCGAGCGCGACCGGATGGTAGGCAAGATACGCGCAGGCCGATGTGACAGGATGAGGAACAGCGACTTCGGCGGAGGCTCCTCGACGATCTTCAGCAGGGCATTGGCGCCAGAACGGTTGAGGTCCTCGGCACAATCCACGATGCAGACGCGCCAGCCACCCTCACCCGCCGCATGATGAAAAAGCTCCAGCGCCCGCCGCACGTCCTCCATGCGGATTTCAGAGAAGTGCTTCTTGGAAGCAGAATTCCACTCACGCCGCAGCAGCAGGAGATCGCCATGGGAGAGAGAGGTCACGCGCCGCACGGAAGCATTGTTCGGGTCGACCGATAGATCCCGCGCATTCTGGACGGAAGGTAGCCTGGGATCTGGATTGGCGAAGAGAAATTTCGCAAACCGCCAGGCCAGCGTGGCTTTGCCAACACCCTCCTGCCCGCCGATGATCCAGGCCTGGGGCAGGCGTCCGGACCGGTAGGCCTCCAGAAGCGTAAGCTCGGCCGCTGAGTGACCGCGCAGTGAAAAGACCTCACGGGGATGCGGCGCACCCTCGAAGGCATCGCTTTCCGGAAGGCCCTCGTCGCGGAGTGCCGGGCGCTTCATGCCACACCCTTTGCAGAGGGAGCCAGAAGCCGGCTCTCGACCGCAGCCCAGATCAAGTCCGCAATTTCACTGACCGAGCGTGAAGCATCAATAACAGCGCAGCGCGCGGGTTCCTGGGCGGCAATCTCGAGGAAGGCTTTCCGAAGCCCCTCGTGGAACGCCTGCCCTTCACGTTCAAATCGATCCGCTGCGGCATCCCCACGGCGCGCATTGGCGCGAGCCAGACCGACCTCAACCGGCAGATCCAGGATGAGAGTCAGGTCAGGATGAGTCCGGCCTACAGCCGTATGTTCCAATGCCCGGATAAGAACCGGATCGAGATTGCCGAGAGCGCCCTGATAGGCTCGTGTTGAATCTGCGAACCGATCGCAAACCACGAAGGCGCCACGTGCCAGTGCAGGCCGGATCGTATGGTCGAGATGGTCAATCCGTGCCGCCGTAAACAGCAGCGCTTCTGCCGTGGCTCCAAGGGGGGCTACCGCCCCCGACAGCAGGATCTCCCTCAGGCGCTCGGCACCCGGTGACCCCCCGGGTTCGCGGGTCGTGACGCATTCAAACCCACGCAGCCGGAGACGCTCGGCCAGCAGGCGGGACTGCGTAGATTTCCCGGCCCCCTCCCCGCCCTCAAGCGTGATGAACCTGCCTAGGCGTGCGGACGTGGCGTTCATGGCTGCGGCTGCGGCGGCTGCTTCAGGACATATTTGCGCACCAGCCCCTGCCCCAGCTCCCATGCAGCATCAAGGGAGCGCTGCGTGAGCGTCCCGGTCGATACGCTTTCAGCGGCTTCGAGCGGCACATCGACGGCAAGCGTCGTGCCCCGGAAAATCTTCAGATTGGCAATCACTGCCCCCTGTTGAACAGGTGCCGATATGGGGCCGTTATAGACAACACGTCCGCTCAGGCGCTCAGCCGAACTCCGGGGGACGAGGATCCTCACATTGTTTCGGGTGATCAGCGGCACTTCCGAACTGGCCCCACCAAAGAGCTTTGCAGCACCAACTGTCTCGCCCGCATTGAAGATCTGCTTCATTTCGAAGGAGCGAAAGCCCCACTGCAGGATCTTGCGCGCCTCTTCAGCCCGCTCCTTGGACGACTTGGCGCCATACATGGCAAGGATCAGCCGTTGACCGTTCTGGGTCGCCGACGCCACCAGCCCGTAGCCGCTGTTCTCATCGATATTGCCTGTCTTGAGCCCGTCGGCCCCAAGGTCCATCCCAAGCAGCGGATTGCGATTCTGCTGCTTGATCTTACTCCAGGTGAACTCCCGCTCGCCAAAATAGCGATAATATTCGGGGTAGGTCCGAATGATGTGGTCGGCGAGCATGACCATTTCTCGGGCGGTGACGCGTTGACCCGGATCATCCTTGCCCCAGGCGTTGCGAAAGGTGAGATGAGGCAGCCCAAGCACCTTGGCACGTTCCTGCATGCGCTGGGCAAAGGCTGATTCGGCCCCAGCCACCCCTTCGGCCAGCACGATGGCAGCGTCATTGCCCGAGTCGATCACCAGCCCGCGGATGAGGTCTTCGATACGGATCCGGCTGTTGAGAGCCGCAAACATTTTGGAACCGCTCGACATGGCGCCACCGGTGCGCCAGGCATTTTCACTGACCGTAAATTCGTCGTCGAGCTTCAGCCGCCCTTCGCGCATTTCGTTGAAAACCACCTCTGCGGTCATGACTTTAACCGTGGAAGCGGGCACCGAAGGTGCGTCCGGGTTCTTCTCGAACAGAACCGATCGTGTGTCAGCATCGATCAGAAAGACGCTCGGAATCGAGGTCTGGAACGCAGCCTGCTGTGCCACAGCGCGACCAAGCCCTGCGCCCGCCAGCGCAAGAACGACGGCGACGGCCTGAATAAGCTTGGCGCGCAAAGACATCCCCGCTGCAAAAGAACACGGTCCCGACCGGGCCCGTGGGAATGTGCACATTCGCGTCAGTCAAATCAACGGCGCGGAGGCAATCCGCTGTCAACGAATGCGGGACGCGGCGGCGGCAGCAGGTTAACAGGCCGCGCGGGCGGCGTCTGCGCAGGCGCTTGGCGCTCGATAAGGGTTGCCATGGTAGCGCTTGAAGCGGCTACCGGTCGGCTCACGCCGATCTGGACATCTGCCCCAGGAACCGTGCCAAGATCAAAGGGGCGAACCGGCGGCAAGGGAGCATTGGCAGGCGGAAGGGCCTGGCGGACGGCCACGACCGGCGGAACGTCAGCTGCATCTTCGTCTGAGAGAAGCGCCAGACGCTGCGAAGGCTTGGGTGTCGGGACAGCGACGGGTACAGGCTCAGGATCGCGGCTGGCAAACATGGTCCCGATGCCAAAACCGGGCGAACCATCGAGTGTCGCAGGCCGACCATCGGTGCGCAGAGAGGCCATGAGTTTGGCGTCATCAGACCCCTCAAGCCCAGCACGGCCAAGATAGTCGATC
>CAISZN010000666.1 GCA_903889985.1 uncultured Hyphomicrobiales bacterium
CGGACTTGGGCAGGTTGCGGAAGGGCGGCAGGTCTTTCCAAGCCTGAGTGTACGCGAAAACCTTCAGTTGGGTGCCATGCTCCCGCGCGCAAAAGCGCGTGCAGGGCAAAACCTCGAACGGATGTTCAGTCTTTTTCCGCGTCTGGCGGAGCGCGCCTCGCAGGCTGCCGGCACCATGTCGGGAGGCGAGCAGCAGATGCTTGCGATTGCGCGCTGCCTGATGGGTGAGCCCAAGCTCGTCATGTTCGATGAGCCATCGCTCGGCCTGTCGCCGGCTATGGTGGGTCAGGTGTTTGAGACGATCACGTCACTCAATCGCAACGGAATCACCTGCGTTCTGGTCGAACAGAATGTGGCCGCCTCGCTGAAAATTTCCGCTCGCGCCTATGTGCTCGAAAATGGCAGCGTGACCCTGTCGGGCAGCGGCGAGGAGCTGCTGACTGACGACAGGGTGAGGCGTGCCTATCTTGGGATCTGAGCCGATCAGTTTGCCGCCATTGGGCAGGTCTGGGTATTGACCGGCGGGAAGGCTTCGTCCGCAGAAATATGGCGCACCGGCTTGTAGAAATCGTAGGGCCCATTTGATTCCTCCGGCGTCTTCACCTGGAAGAGATCGAGGTCATAGACGACGCGGCCATCGGCGCGCATTTTTGCGGGCCGTCCGAAATAGTCGATCGGCATGGCGCGCATCTTGGCCATGACTGCCTTGGCCTCCTTCGTGCCTGCCGCATCGACCGCATCAAGGTAGTGGCGCACCGCGATGTAATTTGCCGCATGAGCCTTGGTTGGCATCTTGCCATTGTTGCGGACAGCGAAGCGCTTGGCGAATTCGCGCGAGGCGTCGTTGTTGTCCCAGTAGAAACTCTCCGTGACATAGAGGCCCTTGGCGACAGGCAGGCCCAGCGCCTTGATGTCGCTGAGCACCATCAGGAGGCCAGCGACAATCTGCTGGCTGCCCATGAGGCCGAATTCGGAAGCCTGCTTGATGGCCTGCGTGGTGTCCTCGCCGACATTGGCAAGCGCAACAACCTGCGCCTTCGAGGACTGTGCCTGCAACAGGAAGGATGAGAAGTCAGAGGCCGCGAGCGGATGACGCACAGCACCCACAACCGTGCCGCCGCCGTCGCGTACGACTTTTTCTGCGGATGCCTGCATGGCATGGCCAAAGCCGAAATCGGCGGTCAGGAAGAACCAGCTCTTCAGGCCCTTCTCGAGCAAGGCCTTGGCGGTACCAGCTGCGAGCGCATTGGTGTCATCTGCCATGTGCATGGTGAAGGGCGAGCACTGGGCATTCGACAGCTCAGGCGTTGCAGCTTCCGCAACGAGGATGATTTTCGCGAGGTCTTTGCCAAGACGCGAGACCGCGAGTGCGGTTGGTGTATTTGGCAGGTCGGTGATGGCGTCGACGCCATCGACGTCAAACCAGCGCCGCGCAATCTGGGTTGCCACATCGGGCTTGTTGAGGAAGTCAGCCTGCACCACTTCGACCGGCATCCCAGCCGCAATGCTCTTGTGATCTTCCACGGCCATGCGGGTCGCAAGCACAGAGCCCGGTCCGCCAATTTCCATCGAATAGCCGGAAAGGTCGCCCATGACGCCAATCTTGATTATCTCTGCCGCGCTTGCCGAACATGCAAATACAGTTGTCATCAGGGCGAGCGAAAGCTTGCGCAAAAATGATGGGCGCATGGCGTAATCTCCTGAGCTTCATTCATCCTTGGACTGTGGACCTATTCGTCCGCAGTCAGCGCGCGAGGACGCGCGCGGTCCATGAGAGCATTGGACTGCGGCCGCTCTTGGCCGCAGTCCCTTCAGTCTCAGCTCTTGACGTAGAGCTTGGCGCCGCCGTCGAGGAATTCCTTGCTCTTCTCGGCCATGCCTTCGAACACGGCCTTCTCGTTCTCGAGCATGGCATTCACTTCGGTCCGCAGATCCTGCGTGATCTTCATCGAGCAGAACTTCGGACCGCACATGGAGCAGAAATGCGCCACCTTGTGGGCATCCTTCGGCATGGTCTCGTCGTGATACTCACGCGCGGTATCCGGATCGAGGCCCAGGTTGAACTGGTCCTCCCAGCGGAAGTCGAAGCGGGCGCGTGACAGGGCATCGTCACGGATATGCGCGGCCGGATGGCCCTTGGCGAGATCGCCCGCATGGGCGGCGATGCGATAGGTGATGACACCCGTCTTCACGTCGTCCCGATCGGGAAGGCCCAGATGCTCCTTCGGCGTGACGTAGCAGAGCATCGCGCAACCGAACCAGCCGATCATGGCGGCGCCGATGCCTGACGTGATGTGGTCATAGCCGGGTGCGATGTCGGTCGTCAGCGGTCCAAGCGTGTAGAAGGGGGCTTCGTGGCACTCCTTCAGCTGCTTCTCCATGTTGATCTTGATCTTGTGCATCGGCACGTGGCCGGGGCCCTCGATCATGACCTGGCAGCCCTTCTCCCAGGCGATCTTCGTCAGCTCGCCCAACGTCTCCAGCTCAGCGAACTGTGCGCGGTCGTTGGCGTCTGCACCCGAACCCGGACGCAGGCCATCACCCAGCGAGAAGGAGATGTCATACTTGCGCATGATGTCGCAGATTTCTTCGAAGTGGGTGTAGAGGAAGCTTTCCTGATGATGCGCCAGGCACCAGCGCGCCATGATCGAGCCGCCGCGTGACACGATGCCGGTGACGCGCTTGGCGGTCAGGGGCACATAGGCGAGGCGCACGCCCGCATGGATGGTGAAATAGTCGACGCCCTGTTCGGCCTGCTCGATCAGCGTGTCGCGGAAGATTTCCCAGGTCAGCTTGATCGGATCGCCGCCGACCTTCTCCAGCGCCTGGTAGATCGGCACGGTGCCAATCGGGACTGGCGAGTTGCGGAGGATCCAGTCGCGGATGTTATGGATGTTGCGGCCTGTGGAGAGATCCATGACCGTGTCCGCGCCCCAGCGCGTCGACCAGACCATCTTCTCGACTTCTTCCGCGACCGAGGAGGTCACGGCCGAGTTGCCGATGTTGGCATTCACTTTCACCAGGAAGTTGCGGCCGATGATCATCGGCTCGAGTTCCGGATGGTTGATGTTGCAGGGGATGATCGCGCGGCCCTTGGCGATTTCATCGCGCACGAATTCCGGCGTCACGAAGGCCGGGATGTCTGCGCCAAAGCTCTCGCCGTCGGCGATGGTGGCTTCCGCATCCGCGACCATCTGTTCGCGGCCGAGGTTTTCGCGATGCGCCACATAGATCATCTCTTCGGTGATGATGCCGGCGCGGGCGAATTCATACTGGGTGACGAGCTTGCCATCCTGGCCGCGCAGGGGCTTGCGATTGGCGGGGCAGGGCGGCACCAGCTTGTCGCCGGTTACATCGCCATTGTCCTCGGGGCGCACGGAGCGGCCCTCATAGGCTTCAAGGCCATCGCGGCTTGCGAGCCAGGGACGGGCAGAAGTCAGGCCCTTGGCGAGATCGATGCCCGGATCAACTTCCGTATAGGGGCCCGAGGCGTCATAGACGCGCACCGGCGGCTCGTTGGGATCTGACAGGCAGATCTCGCGGAAAGGAACGCGGACTTCCGGCTTGTCGGCCGGGCTGTAATAGACCTTGCGGGACCCGGTGAGCGGACCCGTCGTAACGGTCTCGGGCACCAGCGAATTGCGCTTCGGCTGGACGTTCATCGCTTCCTCCAATCGTCCCGGAGGTTCCGGGGCCGCATATAAAGACACGGAAGGGCAGGATGACGCGGGTCCAGATGGAGTCCGCTTCGCCGTCCCTCCGCTGGCATAAACCAGATCAGGTTCGATGGGTCTGATCTCAGCCCCCGATCACCGGAGGCACCCCATGGCAGAGCGCACACTAGCCCCAGTGTGACAGTCCTGCAAGCGGCCTGCCCATGTCAGCATGGGCGCGGCCGTGGGCCTTGCCTTTCGTGAGGCCTCGTTGTCTCATCCCCACCATGAGGTCAGGCGATCGCGATCATGCGGATGCTGGCCATCGAAGTGCCCGTGCCGGTCATCAAGAGCCGGCTGCTGGGCCAAGGGAGGATTTTCATGCGCAAGCTGCGCTCTGCTGTCATTGGTCTGGCGTCGTCTATCATCGTGCTCACGGGTGCCATTGCTCAGGATGCCAAGCCCATCCCGCTCAAGGTCGGGACCCTCAAGCAGGGCTCGCTGACCAATGTTTGGGTCGCCAAGGAGGCCGAGATTTTCAAAAAGAACGGCCTTGACGTGGAACTGATCGAGTTTCGCAATGGTAACGAAGCCATAGCTGCCCAGCGTGGCGGGAATGTTGACATCGTGCTCACCATTCCCGGGACAGCCATGGCAGCCAATGAGCGCGGCTTTGACCTGATGCTCATCTCCGGCAGCGAGACTTCGCAGAAAACGACCCCCGATACCGGTTCCATCGTGGTGCGCAAGGATTCCCCGATCAAGGATTTGTCGGACCTGAAGGGCAAGACCGTCGCCATCTCTGGCACCCATACCCAGAAGACGGTGGCAATCCAGACACTGCTCAAGCGTCATGGTGTTGGCCCTGACGATTTCAAATTCATCGAGATGCCCTACGCAAGTCAGGTGGATGCCCTGCGCAACAAGCAGATCGAGGTGGTTGCATCGCTCGATCCCTGGACGACCTTGCTCCGCAACTCCGACTTCGCCAAGGTTCTGGCTTACGATTATTACGAGAGCCTGCCCGAGCAGCCGATCGGTGGCTGGTACGGCCGTCGTGAATTCGTGCAGAAAAATGCCGAGGCAACCAAGCGCTTTGCCCATTCGATGTGTGATGTAGCCGATTACATGCGTGCCGATCTCAACCGTGCGCGCAAGAACATTGCTGCCTATACGGGTCTTGATGAAGCGCTTGTAAAAGAGGTTCCCGTGAATCTGTGGACCTGCCAGGTTGATCTGAACGTCTGGCAGAAGACCGCAGACATGATGTTTGAAGGCGGTGAGCTTCAGAAGAAGTTCGACGTGACCTCCTGGTTCGCGGACTCGGTCAAGCCATATGTCGTGAAGTAAGGCGAGACATATGCGGTTTGGATGCTGGACGCCTCTGCGCGGGGGCGAGGAAGGGATCGAGGATCATTTCGATCTGGCGCGGGAAACACTGACCCGTGCCGAGGCCTATGGCTTCGAGACCAGTCTTGTGGCGGAGCGCTTCATCGGGGCCGAGTATGAATCCTGGGTCATGGCCTCGGCACTGTCCCAGCATCTGAAACGCATGGAACTCATTGTCGCCGTGCATCCGGGCATCGTCACGCCTGGAGCAGCGGCGAAGATGGGTGCGACTCTTGACAACATGACTGGCGGGCGCTGCGCCATCAATATCGTCAACGGTTGGTGGCAGGAGGAGATGAACACCTATGGCAATGGGGCGTGGCTCGACCAGACCGAGGCCCGCTACCGGCGCATGGAGGAGTTCATCCTGGTCATGAATGGCCTTTGGGAGAACGAGACCTTCACCCACCATGGCGAGTTTTACCGGATGGAGAGCGGACGGCTTGTCCAGAAGGTGACGCGCAAGCCGCATCCGCCGGTCTATGCAGCGAGCCGGTCTGATCTTGGCAAGGACGTGGTGTCACGCAGCTGTGACGCCTGGTTTGTCGACGCTCCGCCCGGCCATCGCAGGTTTGAAGAGAATTTCGAAGCCATTGCAGCACATGTCCGCAACATGGACGAGCGCTGCGCCAAGCTTGGCCGCAGGATCGACTATGTCCTCAATGCTGCAGTTCTCTGTGCGCCGACGCCCGGCGAGGCGCAGGCCCGCGCCGATGACCTTGAGGAGCGGGCAAGGGATAACCGCCTGCTGATGGCAGGTGGCGTCAAGGGGCTGGGTGGCGGGCTTGTTGGGCCGCCCGACCTCGTGGCCGAGCGCATCCGCCGCTATGAGGCAATCGGCATCACCTGCATGATGCTGAGATTCATGCCCGTTTTCGACGGCATGGATCTGTTCGCGCGCGAGGTCATGCCGCAGTTCAGCGCCTGATCATTACAGAAACGTCATCCTTCGCCAGTATCGGGAGCTCTGGCTTTCCGTTAAGAGTGCGGCGGTGTGTTTGTGTCGGAGGCTGGTCTTGGGCCGGCGGATTATTTGATGGGCGTGGTTGATCGCAGGCTGACAGTCCGACGGCCCACCTTCGGGTGGGCTTTCCTGCTTCCTGTGGTCCTCAGCGGATGTCTGGCGGACAATGACCTGCTGGTGGCCGAGACCCCGGCCTTGCCCGCAACCTTCGCAGCTGCGGCTGCAGCTCACCCGGCAGAGCCGGTTCGCGAGTGGCCTCGGGTCTTTGGATCATCCGAGCTGGTGTCGCTGACCCGCTCTGCAGAGGCCGAGAATCTCGACATCGCGGCGGCGACGGCCCGCATCCGCCAGGCGGATGCAGCAGCGCAGATTGCTTCCGCGGGCCTTTTCCCGCAGCTCTCGGGGACCGAGGATGCCTCGCGCGCTCTCTCCCCGGGCACCCTGCGGTTCAAGGATCCGCCCTTTTCGGGTTCCGTGGGCAATCGGTTCAGCCTCGGGCTGAGTGCGAGCTATGTAGTTGATCTCTTTGGTCGTAACCGGTCTATCGCGGAGTCAGCAAACCTTGGCGCTGAGGCCAGCCGATTCGACAGGGATGCGGTGGCGGTTGCGACGGTCGCGAGTGTCGCCAATCTCTATCTCCAGCTACTTGCCGCGCAGGACCGCCTTCGGCTTGCAGGTGAAAATATTCGAACGGCCGAGCAAGTGCTGGAGGCGATCCGCGCCCGTCTTGCGGTTGGTACGGCCACGGAGCTCGATGTAGCCCAGCAGGAGAGTGTGCTTGCCAACGAGCGGGCCTCGGTGCCCGCCCTCGATCAGACAATCCAGCAGACCCGAAACCTTCTTGCGGTTCTGGTCGGACGCACACCCGAATCAATGCGGGTCATAGGGGGTAGCCTCGACAGGCTTGCCATTCCGCGTGTGCAGGCGGGTGTGCCCTCGCAGCTCCTGCTGCGGCGCCCTGATATTGCGGCTGCCGAACTCCGGTTATCCTCCGAGAAGGCCAGCGTGGAGGCGGCCCGGCTGGCCTTCTTCCCGACGATCTCCCTCACCGGTGGGGTCAGCCTCGAGAGCCTCGTCCTCAAAAACCTGTTCAGGCCGGAGGCGCTTGCGGCTTCCTTGGCGCAGGGGCTGACCCAGCCGATCTTCAGTGGCGGCAGTCTTGAAGGGCAGCTTGAGCAGGCCCGGGGCCGGCAAGTGGAGCTGCTGCAGGACTATCGCAAGGCCATCCTGACCGCGCTGTCTGATGTGGAAAATGCCCTGATTGCCATCCAACAGACTCAGTCTCATGAAAAACTTCAGCTCGTGGTCGTGGCGTCAGCGCGCCGTGCCTACCAGATTACCCAGGTACGCCTTCGGGAAGGCACGATCGACGTGGTGACCCTGCTCAATACCCAGCAGACCCTCTTTCAGGCGCAGGACCAGCTGACGCAGGTGCGCCTGCAGAAATTCGCCGCCTATGTTTCCCTCTTCCAGGCGCTGGGAGGTGGCTGGGCACGGGACACCGTCGTCATGGCAGACGGGGTCATTCCTGCTCCGTGGGAGGCCGGGCGTTGATGAAGAAGCTTTATACTCTGATTGTGATCGCCCTTGTTGCCGCGTTCATCGCCGGCGAGATGGGCTTCATCACAATTCCCTACATCAGTGGCAAGGCGACGGAGGTTGCCCAGCGTGCCTTTGGGCGTGGCCGCAGGCCTGCCGCGCGCACGGACGAAATTCCCGTCCTGACAGCTCGTGTGCGTCGGGAGGATGTGCCCGTGACACTTGATGCTGTCGGCACCGTTCAGGCATTGAATTCAGTCGTCGTGCGCGCGCAGGTTGAAGGTCGCCTTGCGGATGTGACTTTTCTTGACGGACAGGAGGTCAAGAAGGGCGACATTCTGGCCCGCATCGATCCGCGCACCTATCAGGCCCAATATGACCAGGTGGTGGCAAAGAAAGCGCAGGACGAGGCGCAGCTCGCCAACGCGCGCATCGATCTTGACCGCTATGAGAGGTTGGCAGCCTCCAACTTTGGCTCGCGCCAGCAGGCGGACACTCAGAAGGCCGTCGTCGCACAGCTCGAGGCCCAGCTCAGGGTCGATCAGGCTCAGATCGATAGCTCCCGCGTGGTGCTCGATTATACGACCATCCTGGCCCCCATCGATGGGCGCACGGGCCTTCGCGCCGTCGATGCAGGCAATATCATTCGCGCATCCGATGCCGGCGGCCTCGTCACCATTGCGCAGATGCAGCCCATTGCCGCGATATTCAGCCTGCCGCAGCAGCAGTTGCGTGCAGTCAACGATGCTGCTGCGGTTCGCAAACTGCGTGCTGAGGCGCTGGAGGCCGACAATACGACCGTCATCGAAAACGGCGAGGTGGAAGTTGTCGACAATCTCGTCGATGTCACCACCGGCACGGTGCGTGTGAAGGCCATTTTCCCCAATGCAGCGCGCCATCTCTGGCCTGGCCAGTTCATTAACATGCGCATCTATGTTGACGTGGATCGTCAGGCCATGGTCGTTCCCACCGGTGCCATTCAGCGCGGGCCGAAGGGTGCCTATGTCTATGTGGTCGGCGATGACAACAAGGCGGCGCTGAAGACTGTTACGGTCGGGCGCCAGGACGAGAAGCTTGCCGTGCTGCGTGCTGGCGTCGAGCCGGGTATGCGCGTCGTCACGACGGGCTTCAACCAGCTTACTGACGGCGCAACCGTCAAAGCCAATGACGTCGATGTGCCAGCTACTCCCATCGCTGCGCCCGCCACGGCACCCGACGGCCAGCGTCGGCGCGGTCCGCCCGGCGAGGGGCAGGGAGGTCGTCGGCAGGGGCAAGGCGCGCAGGGGGCTCAGGGTCAGCCGACAGGGCAGGCGCAGCCCGCACAGCCTACGGAGGCCGGAGCCGGAACGGTGGCAAGATGAGCGTTTCGACGCCCTTCATTCTGCGACCCGTCGCCACCGCTTTGCTTGCGGTGGCAGTCCTGCTCTGCGGCCTGTTGGGATACTGGCGCCTCCCCGTCGCGGCACTTCCACAGGTCGACTTCCCGACCATTCAGGTGACAACGCGCCTGCCGGGGGCCAATCCGGATACGATCGCGGCGATTGTCACAGCGCCGCTTGAACGCCAGTTCGGGCAGATACCCGCGCTTGCTTCCATGTCGTCCCAATCGAGCTTCGGCCTGAGCCAGATCACGCTGCAGTTCGATCTCGACCGCGACATTGATGCTGCCTCCCAGGATGTGCAGGCTGCCATCAATGCGGCGAGTTCTGCTCTGCCGCGCACGCTGCCCTATCCGCCGACCTATTCGAAGGTAAACCCGGCGGATCCACCAATTGTCACCATAGCCCTTTCATCTGACACCTTGCCGTTGCGCACACTGAGCGACTATGCGGACAGTCTCATCGGGCCACGCCTGTCGGAAATCAGTGGCGTCGGGCAGGTCTCCATTCAGGGCGGAATTCGTCCTGCGGTGCGTATCCAGGCCGATCTCGCGCGGCTTGCCTCCTACCATATTGGCCTTGAGGATCTTCGGCTGGCCATCGTCGGTGCCAACGTGGCCGGCGCCAAGGGTGCCCTCGACGGCGCACAGCAGTCCTACACCATCGCCTCGAATGACCAGATTGCTGCGGCTGATGCCTATCGCAACGTGGTCGTTGCCTATCGCAACAATGCGCCCGTGCTGTTGCGTGACGTGGCAGAGGTGCTGGATGGTCTCGAGAACACACGCGTGGCCGGTTGGTACAAGGGCCGCACCGCCATCATTCTCGACGTGCAAAAGCAGCCCGGCGCCAATGTCATCACGACCCTCGACCGCCTGAGGCAAGAGCTGCCGCGCGTCCGCCGGTCGATCCCTGCGGGTGCGGAGGTCGAAATTGTCCATGACCGCACTGACAGTATCCGTGCCTCGATCAACGAGGTGCAGTTCACGCTGGCGCTTGCCGTGGCCCTCGTGGTGCTTGTCGTGCTGCTCTTTCTGCGCAGTATGCGGGCCACGATCATTGCGGGGATCACCCTTCCTCTGTCGCTGATTGCGACTTTCGCGGTCATGTGGCTGGCGGGCTTCTCCATCGACAATCTGTCCCTGATGGCGCTGACCATCGGCACGGGCTTCGTCGTGGACGATGCCATCGTCATGATCGAAAACATCGTGCGCAATCTGGAGCTTGGCAAGAAGCCGCTTCAGGCAGCGCTGGATGGTGCCAGGGAGATCGGGTTTACGGTCATCTCGCTGACCTTCTCGCTGATCGCCGTCTTTATTCCGTTGCTCTTCATGACGGGCGTCGTCGGTCGCATGTTCCGCGAATTTGCCCTCACGCTGGCAATGGCCGTGGTCGTCTCCGCAGTGATCTCGCTCACCGTGACACCCATGTTGTGCGCCAAGCTGCTGAAGCGTGCCGGCGAGGAACGCTTGCCGGCATGGCAACGCTTCTTCGACTGGCCGATGGCGGCCATGTCGCGCCTCTATGACCGTAGCCTGATTGTCGCCTTGCGACATCGCGGCCTTATGCTGCTGCTGACCTGCGGAACTCTGGCGCTGACGATCTGGCTCTATATCGTCAGTCCCAAGGGTTTCCTGCCTGCGCAGGACACGGGGTTGATTTCAGCTGTTCTGGAAGCTGCCCCGGATGCCTCCTTCGCCGAGGTCTCGCGCTTGCAGGATCTCGTGACGCAGGCGGTTTCGACCGATTCCGACGTGCGTGGCGTTGTCTCCGTGGTCGGGATCGGCCCGCTCAATGCAACGGCGAATACTGCACGCATCACGGTGGTCCTGCGCTCGCGTGGTGAACGTCGCGATGATGCGACGACGATCGCCAAGCGCCTGACGATGGTGGCAGCCCGCGTTCCGGGCGTGCGCATCTTCATGGAACCGGTTCAGGACATCCAGATTTCGACCCGCGCCAGCCGATCGCAATATCAATATACCCTGTCAGGAACCGATTCTGGCGAACTCCTGACGTGGGCTGATCGACTGAGCGAGCGTCTGCGCGCCGGCGGCATGCTGCGCAATGTCACGGCCGAGACCAATGATGGCGGGCTAAGGGTCTATGTGGATGTCGACCGCGAGAAAGCGGGCCGTCTTGGTATAGGCATGCAGCAGATCGACGATACGCTCTACAGTGCCTTCGGCCAGCGGCAGATCTCAACCATCTATGCCCAGTCAAACCAGTATCGCGTCGTCCTGGAGGCAGCACCGCAATACCAGAATGATCCGTCTGCGCTCGGGAAGCTCTATCTCAGCGGAACGGGCGGGGCACAGGTGCCGCTCGAAACCGTGGCGCGCCTGCGCCGTATCATCGCGCCGCTCTCTGTGGCCCATCAGGACCAGTTCCCGGCGGCCCTGATCAGCTTCAACCTCGAACCACACGCCTCGCTTGGGGATGCTGTTGATGAGATCGATCGGGCCCAGGTCGATATCGGTATGCCTGGTTCCATCATCGGCACCTTCAGCGCTGATGCAGCGGAGTTCAATCGCTCGCTCTCCACGCAGCCATGGCTGATCCTGGCTGCGGTCGTCACGATCTATCTGGTATTGGGCGTACTCTATGAGAGCTTCGCCCACCCCTTCACCATTCTGACGACGCTCCCCTCGGCTGGTGTCGGTGCACTTCTGGCGCTCAGGCTGACAGGGCAGGACCTGTCGATTGTTGCTCTGATCGGCATCATCCTGCTGATGGGCATCGTAAAGAAGAATGCGATCATGATGATCGATTTTGCGCTGGCAGCCGAGCGTCATTCCGGCCTGACTGCAGAGGAGGCGATTGTTCAGGCCTGTCACCTGCGCTTCCGCCCGATCATGATGACGACGCTGGCGGCCCTCTTCGGTGCCTTGCCCTTGGCTCTTGCCTCGAGCACGGGCAGCGAGTTGCGCATTCCCCTTGGCGTGACCATCGTCGGTGGCCTGCTGCTCAGCCAACTGCTAACGCTTTACACCACGCCAGTGATCTATCTCGCAGTCGAAAACCTTCGTCTCCGGCTTGGCGGTTTACCACTGCGCATGGCGGATGAAGCGACGGAGGCGGCTGAATGAATGGCTTTTCAGCCCTGTTCATCCGCCGTCCGGTCGGCACCACGCTGATCTCCATCGGTCTCATGCTGGCGGGACTCGTGGCCTATATCTTCCTGCCAGTTGCGAGCCTTCCCAATGTGGAATTTCCGACGATCAGCGTCACGGCAAACCGGCCGGGAGCTGATCCCTCAACCATGGCTGCAAGC
>CAISZN010000667.1 GCA_903889985.1 uncultured Hyphomicrobiales bacterium
ATCTGAACGCCCGCCACAAGCGCGTCCCCAACGCCTTCAAGGGACGGATCATCGCCCTGCGAGCGACGGCCCGAGACGGCGTCTAGGAAGCTTATTACCGCCACCAACAAATCGCCGTACTCGACTTCACAGACCAGAACAGCGATGCTCAAACCGTTACCTATGTCTCCGAACAGGTGTTACCCATCTCCCCGGTCTGAACAATCAAGGGGAGGGTGCGGCGAGCGTTGTGCCTCTTGAAGGGGACCGCGGAGGTCCTCGTCCGCATCACCCGCGCAGAAAACTGATCACGCCGGAAAAATCCATCTCCGCGCCGCCCTGTGCCACGAAGCGCTCATAGATTGCCAGTGCGGCAGCGCCCATAGGCGTCTGCGCGCCGGCGGCATCGGCTGCCGCCTGCGACAGGTTCAAATCCTTCAGCATCAGCGCCGCAGCAAAGCCCGGACGATAGGCATTGTTTGCCGGGCTCGCAGGCACCGGGCCGGGCACGGGGCAATAGCTCGTCAGCGACCAGCTCTGCCCTGACGAGGTCGACACCACGTCGAACATGGCCTGATGCGAAAGCCCGAGCTTTTCAGCCAGCGCAAAGCTTTCGCAGGTGGCAATCATGGTCGCCCCCAGGATCATGTTGTTGCAGATCTTCGCCGCCTGTCCCATGGCCGCGCCGCCGCAATGGACAATGCGCTTGCCCATCTTTTCAAGCACCGGCCTTGCGCGCGCAAAGGCCTCGTCGCAGCCACCGCACATGAAGGTGAGCGTGCCGGCCTTGGCGCCGCCCGTGCCGCCGGAGACCGGCGCATCGAGGCTCACAAGCCCTTTCGCCGCGGCTAATTCATGAGCCTTGCGCGCCGCCTCAACCTCGATGGTGGAACAATCGATGAGCAATGCGCCAGCCTTTGCGAGCGGCACAATTTCGCCCCACACCGCAAGCACATGCTGGCCAGCAGGCAGCATGGTCACGATGACCTCGGCCTGCGATACCGCTTCGCGCGCCGTGGCAGCGATGCTCACGCCTGCAATACGCGCCGCCTCGCAAGAGGCAGGCGACAGATCGAAGCCATGCACCGCATGTCCGGCCGCGACCAGATTGGCAGCCATGGGTCCGCCCATATTGCCGAGCCCGATGAAGGCAATGGTCGTCATGGAAAGTCCTCCCAAAAAGCTCAGCGCCCGATGAGCTGGCGCGCCACAATGAGGCGCATGATCTCGTTCGATCCTTCGAGAATCTGGTGAACGCGCAGGTCGCGCACGATCTTCTCGATGCCGTAGTCCGCCAGATAGCCATAGCCGCCAAACAGCTGCAGCGCGCCATTGGCCACCTCGAAGCCCGTATCTGTCGCCACACGCTTGGCCATGGCGCAGAGCTGCGTTGCATCGTCGGCCTTTGCGTCGAGCGCCGAGGCCGCCCGCCAGATGAAGGTGCGTGCCGCTTCAAGCTCGGTTGCCATGTCGGCGACACGGAACTGCAGCGCCTGAAATTCTTCCAGCCTTTTGCCGAACGCCCGACGCTCGCCCATGTAGGTCAGTGCGCGATCGAGTGCCGCCTGCGCACCACCCAGCGAGCAGGCGCCGATGTTGAGACGACCCCCGTCGAGGCCTGCCATCGCAATCTTGAAGCCCTCGCCTTCCGCACCGATGCGATTGGCCACGGGCACCCGCGCGTCCTCGAAGATCACCGCGCGCGTGGGTTGCGCATTCCAGCCCATCTTGCGTTCATTCGGGCCGAAGAAGACGCCCTTGGTGCCACCTTCAACGACAAGGCAGGAAATGCCCTTTGGGCCCGGCTCGCCGGTGCGCACCATGACGATGTAGAAATCATCCGGATTTCCCGCCCCCGAGATGAACTGCTTGCGGCCGTTGAGTACATAGTGCTCGCCCTCGCGCGTGGCGCGCGTCAGCAGGGCCGCCGCATCCGAGCCTGATCCCGGCTCGGTCAGGCAATAGCTCGCCAGCTTCTCCATGCGAAGCAGGGCGGGCAGCCATTGCTCCTGCTGGGCAGGGCGCGCAAACTGGTCGAGTATCCAGCAGCACATGTTGTGGATCGACAGATAGGCGGCAACGCAGGGGCAGCCGGTCGCCAGTGCCTCGAAGACGAGCGTCGCATCGAGCCGGCTCATGCCCGAGCCGCCGAGGTGCTCGCGCACATAGATGCCGGCCATGCCAAGGCTTGCCGCCTCGCGCAAGACATCTACCGGGAAATGCTTCTGCTCGTCCCATTCCATCGCATGGGGCTCGATGCGCGCGCGGGCAAAATCGCGCGCCATGTCGCGCAGGGCGATCTGCTCGCTGGACAGGGCAAAACTCATGGCATTCGCATTCCCGGCGTGAACGGGAGCGCACGTTTCCATGGCGCCTGGGTGATTGCAACCGCCGCCCATCAGACTATGGTCGCGGCGAACGGAGATATCCCGCGTGAACCTCGCCACCGCCCTGCGCAGCCTTGCGGCTGCCACCGACCATGTGCCCTTCGAAGCCATCGCCTGGCTGACACAGACCTGGGACCGATCCTCCACCGCCGCCCTGCAGGTTCTCGCCCGCGTGGCGAAGGATCCGGAGAATGCCCCCGACAGCGATCTGGCGAGCGCCTATTTCCTGCTGCATGTCTGCGCGGAAATGCGGGAGACCAAGGCCTTCCCGCTGCTGTGCTCCCTGTCGAAGGACCCTGCCGGCATCGACGACATTCTGGGCGATGCCCTGCTGATCGTGCAGGCGCCGATCACCATCTCCCTCTTCGACGGCAACACGGCCGCGCTGCTGGCTGTTCTGGACGCCCCCGAGACGACCGTCGACACCAAGGCCAGCACATTCGCTGCGCTCGCCTGGCTGACCGCCGCCGGCCGCACGGATCGCGCGCTGGTCGAGGCCCATCTCGCAGCCTTCCCGGAAAAAGCGAAGGGCGACACGCTGGCTGGCTGGGACGGCTGGGCCATGGCCATCGCACTGATCGGCCACGAAGACCTGATGGGGAAGGTGCGCGTCGCCTACGAGGACCCTGATCAGGCCGACCTGATGCCCGAACTGGCTGAGGTCGAAGAGGTCTTCCGCATCGCGCGTGCGGAGAAGGATCCGCTCACCGTCTTCGCACGTGAAGGGATTGCTCCCGTCGATTCCGCACTCGAACGGCTCGACGCCACCGAAAGGGAACTTCAGGAAGCCTTCGCGCAGGACGACGAGGCTCAGGCTCCGGAAGAGGAGGAGGCCGAGGATGCGGACGCACCCGCCAGCAACCCCTTCCGCAATGTGGGCCGCAATGATCCCTGTCCCTGCGGCAGCGGCAAGAAGTTCAAGAAGTGCTGCATGGCTGCCTGAGACAGCGACGTGCAGTGCCGCCAGCCCGCCTTGGCCGACCACGCAATCCCGCTGGTCGGCGCCGTGGCTGGCGAGCGCCCCGCACGGTTAATCGATGATAAATCTGACCCCACAGAAAGCACCTAAACTGCAAAACGCAGGTTTAACCTGCACAGGCTAATTTCGTGCAGCGTCGCGAATGAAGAATGCCTGTCATGAAAATGTTGTCCCGCTTGTCCTTGCACAGATGCTTCCAGCAGATCGCTCGCCTCTGGCATGCGCGGGGCGGGAACGTCAGCATGATGACCGGCCTCGCGTTCATCCCCATGATGATCTTTGTCAGTGCGGGCGTCGACTATGGCCGAATCCTCAGTGCGCAGACTGCATTACAGGCCGCCGCAGACTCGGCAGCCCTCAACATCGCACAGACCGGCTCCAACCTGACCGCGAGTCAGATGCAGACACAGGCACAGACGCTGATCTCGGCGGCATTTTATAATCCCTCCACATCCAACATGAATGTGACGATCTCTGCGACCGGCGGAGCTGCCAAAACCTATCAGCTCAAGGCGACTGTGGATTTCCAGCCGTCCCTGCTCAGGATCATCGGCTACAACACCATCCCGATCAGCGCATCCGTGACTTCGCAGGCAAAGTCGAATGCCCGCACGCGCATTTCCCTTGTCCTCGACAATTCCGGCTCCATGTCTCAGGCGGGCAAGATGACCGCGCTGAAGGGCGCAGCCAACAGCTTCCTGACGACCATGCAATCTGCCGCTTCCACGGCGGCAGATGTCTATATTTCGATCATTCCCTTTGTCGACGTCGTCAACGTCGGCTCGACCAATGCGGCTGCAAGCTGGGTCGACTGGTCGGAGTGGGACAGCGGTTCCTTCTGGCTCAGCGGATGGCAGCGCACGAGCGCATCGAACCATGCCTCATGGGGCGGCTGCATCGCCGACCGTGGCAATAGTTCGGGCCCGGCCAGCGGTGCCTATGACACCAATGTCAGTGCACCTATAGCAGGCAATACGGCCACCCTGTTCCCGGCCTCGGTTCCCGCCGCATGCCCTGTCTCGGTGCTGCCGCTGACCAATGATTTCACGGCCCTGTCGAACGAGATCAATGGAATGGCCGCCAATGGCAATACCAACCAGGCCATCGGCTTTGCCCATGGCTGGATGTCGCTCGTCGGCGGAGGCCCCTATCCGACGCCGCCTGTCGAACAGACCGGCTATGTCTACAAGAAATATATCATCATCCTCAGCGACGGCCTGAACACGGTGGATCGCTGGTACAACAACCAATCTTCCATCGACGCCAGACAGCTGTTGACCTGCACCAACATCAAGGCAGCCGGCATCACCATCTATTCGATCCAGGTGAATACGGGTGGCGATCCAACGTCTTCGATCCTGCAGAGCTGCGCCAGCGATACGACCAAGTTCTTCCAGATCTCATCGGCCAGCCAGATGCCTGCGATCTTTTCCAACATCGCCGGCCAGATCAACCAGCTGACGCTGACGAACTAATGGGCGCGCCCTATTCCCTCCCGGCAAGCGGGAGGGTTTTTCGCGTGCCTCACCCCATCGTTGGAATGACGAAGCTCGCGCCATCCTTGATGCCGCTTGGCCAGCGTGACGTCACGGTCTTGGTGCGCGTGTAAAAGCGGATCGAATCCGGCCCGTGCTGGTTGAGATCACCGAAGACCGAGCGCTTCCAGCCGCCGAATGTGTAATAGGCCACGGGCACCGGGATCGGCACATTCACGCCGATCATGCCGACCTGCACGCGCGCGGCAAAATCACGCGCGGCATCGCCGTCGCGGGTGAAGATGGCAACGCCATTGCCATATTCGTGATCGTTGCAGAGCTTCAGCGCATCCTCATAGGTCGGTGCACGCACGACCGAGAGCACCGGTCCAAAGATCTCTTCCTTGTAGATGCGCATGTCC
>CAISZN010000668.1 GCA_903889985.1 uncultured Hyphomicrobiales bacterium
CCCAAGGCAAGGCTCGGTGAAGACCTGACCACCAGTGAGCAGCAGATTTTCGCCGCCCTGAAGGCCCTGCGTCGTGACCTCGCCCGCGAGGAACACAAGCCCGCCTATGTGATTGCCCCTGACCGCACCCTGATGGAACTGGCGACCAAGCGGCCCGGCACCCTGAAGGAAATGGCCGAGATCCACGGCATCGGCGAGGCCAAGCTCGCGCGCTATGGGCAGGTGTTTCTGGAGGTGATCCTCGGTTATGACCGATAGGCACACGAACCGGTTGCCCAAGTTGCTCGTATCCCGCATGTAGCGAGGACAGCGAGCGATCGAGGATGGAATGTCGGCACAGCCGCAGCAGCATGACCAGACATTGGACCGCAAGGACCTCGTCCCGATCCTGATCGGGCTCATGGTGGCCATGTTTCCCGGCGCGCTCGACAGCACGATCATGGGCCCCGCCATGCCCACCATCGGGCGCGAGCTGGGCGACCTGCCGAACCTCCCGTGGATCGTCACCTCCTACCTGCTCGTCTCCACGGCGGCGACGCCACTCTATGGCAAGCTGAGCGACATCCATGGGCGGCGCATCATGCTGCTCATCGCGATTGCCACTTTCGCTCTGGGCTCGGTGGCCTGCGCGCTGGCGCCCACAATGGTCACGCTCGCGCTGGCGCGTGCCCTGCAGGCGGTGGGCGGCGGTGGTCTCGTGTCGTTGGCCATGACCATCGTGGGCGACATCGTGCCCCCGCGCGAGCGGCCCAAGTACCAGATCTACACTTCCATCATGTGGACCCTGTCGAGCCTGCTGGGGCCGATCCTGGGTGGGTATCTGGCCGAGCGGTGGCACTGGTCGGTGATCTTCTGGATCAACCTGCCACTGTGCCTCGCCGCCTGGCTGATGACCGACAGCAAGCTGAAAAAGCTTCCCCGTCACGAGCGGCCCCACAAGCTCGACTTCATCGGCGCTGGCCTGCTGGTGGTGGGCTCGGTGCTGGTGCAACTGGTGCTCAGCTGGGGCGGCACCCATTACGCATGGGGCTCGCCAATGATCCTTGGCCTCATCGCTGCGAGCGCCTTATTCATTGCCCTGCTGGTCTGGCGGCTCCATGCGGCAGAGGAGCCGCTGATCCCCTATTCCCTGCTCAGCAACAACGTCATCTTCTATGGTGCCTGCTCGGTGGGCATGACCATGGCGATCTTCATCGGGCTCATGATTTATGTGCCGGTCTATTTCGAGACGATTCTGGGAATCAGCGCGACCTATTCAGGCCTTTCCCTGCTGCCGCTCACCGTCTGCACGACCATTGGGGCGGTGATTGCCGGGCGCGGCATGGCCCAGCTCGACCACTACAAGTTCATTCCGCTCACGGGCCTGCTGATTGCAGCCGTCGCCCTGCTGCCCATGTTCTTCTGGCCGATGGGCCTTTCCATCCTGACGATCGAGATCCTGCTCGGCATCGTGGCGACGGGCATTGGCGCCGTCTTCCCGGTCACCACCGTCTCCATACAGAACGCTGTCGGGAAGCACGAGCTGGGGACCGCCACTGCGCTCATCACCTTCCTGCGCAATCTGGGTGCAGCGGGCGGCGTCGCGGTCTTTGGCACCATCGTCATTGCTGGCTCCGGTGCTTCGCCAGAAATCGGCAAGGTGAGCGTGGCACTGGGCGGTGCGGATTTCGTCGACCGCTTTCGCTGGATCTTCCTCGTTGGGGCGATTGGCTATTTCATCGCCTTCCTCATCCTGCTGAAGATGGAAGAGCGCCCGCTTGCAACAAGGTTGCAGACGCGCGGGTTCAAATAAGAAACATCGCGCTCTCAAATTTAGAGAAATTAACCATACCTCAAGTGAGTAACAGAATTAGATTTCAAATCCTTAATATCCGTTTACCCTAATAATTAGTAAATGCGGCGTAACCCACCGAGGCCAAGATGGTGGAAGTATTCGATCGCGACGAGAGGCCTCCGCGCCTGCTCGGACGCGCGACCCATGTGCGTCAATCGCGCGACACCAGTCATGCGGGCACGCAGCGCGGGCCAGTCATCGACCTGCCTGCGACGCGGGACCTTGGCCGCTATGAAGAGCTCGACCTGACCTATGATGCTGCCCAGAGGGCCCTGTGGTGCTTCATGCGCCCGAAAGGCCCGCCGAGCTTCACATTCGGCATGCTGCGCGAAATCCGCTCGGTCCACGCGATGATCAACAAGATGAATACGGAACGCATCAATGGCGAGTCCCCGCCGGTGCGCTTCTATGTGGGTGGCTCGAACCTGCCCGGCATCTTCAACCTTGGCGGCGATCTCAATTTTTTCATCGAGAAGATTCGCATTCAGGATCGCGATGGCCTGCGCGCCTATGCATATCGCTGCGTCGAGACGATCTACCATAATGGCTATGGCTTCGACACACCGGTTGTCTCCATCGGTGTCCTCGAAGGAGATGCGCTGGGGGGCGGCTTTGAAGGCGCCATGAGCTTCAACGTGCTCGTGGCGGAGCGTGGCGTGAAGCTTGGCACGCCGGAAGTGCTGTTCAACCTCTTC
>CAISZN010000669.1 GCA_903889985.1 uncultured Hyphomicrobiales bacterium
GCGACATCATCGAGGCGAGCCTGGGCAAAGCCCTGCTGCGCGAAGACATCGAGTGCCGCGTCGAGGATCTGCTGGCGGCGGTCGGCGGCCGGGAGGGCGCGCCGTGCCTTGCCCTTCACCGCATCTTGGCTTTTCACCTTTGAAGGCATCACCAGCACCATGACTGACTTGTCAGTCATTTGTATACGATGCCACGGTCTTCAGTCAAGGCGGCGCCATTCCAACGGTCTCAAGGTCCGATTCAGCCGTCACACCGATCCAGGCGCAGACTCACGACGAAGGGCTCGAATTTGACCCCTGCCGTCGCCCGTCAGCGCCGGTTGCGCAACGCACATGCATCCTGAGTTGCAACAGATGCTGAAATCGTCTCCCCCAAACGAATGATCCTTGATCAAGCTCACTGTGCAAAGTGTGGATTGTGAGCCACAGCTGCAAACCAACAGCTGTCATATCCAGCACCCGTAACGTGTTTGAGGCATGCGCGATTCAACGCATCTCACTAGCCTTTCATTCCGGCTGGATCGGCAGAAATATTCTGCTCCGGAACCGCAGTGCCACCGACAGATCCAGAGGTGCAAAATGAGATCACTCTGCCTGACAGCAACCATGATCCTGTTTGGATTTTCAGCACATGCGGCGGAATTCGGTGACCTGCGCTGTCGCGATCTCGCCGCATGGAAGGGAAGCTCGGCATTCGTTGTCAGCTGGATCCACGGCGTCAATGAAAGAACCGAGGGCGAGCCCATCTTCACCGACCTTCATGACGACTTCGCATTCCAGAAATTGAATGGCGAGGCGGCTGAAGTCGACAAGCTCTGCGCTGCGTTTCCCGAGACGCATGTCTATCGCATCGTCGATATTCTCTATCCTGAGCTGAGCGGCGTTGACGTCGCCTATATTCCCTAGGCAAGGAAACCAGGACCGCCATTTCCCCCGACGGTGCTTCGCGCTTGCAGGCTGCCTCCCAAGCGCAGATCATCATGCCAAAGGGGGAGGGCAGCATGACCATCGCAACCCATGTGCGCGAACTGGCCGGGCACCGGCTGGTCGGCGTGAGCCTCGGTGCCGGGCTCGAAGGAGATGCATCAGCCAAGGCTCGCGACCTGATCGAACGCGCCGTCGTGGCGCTGGCAGAGGCGGGGCTTGGCGAGGACCGGCTAGTGCGCAGCCGCATCTGGGCGCGGGACGCCAGCCTGCGGCGGATCGTCAGCGACGCGCGGATCGCAGTCCTGAAGGGTGACCGGCGCGCGGCAAGTTCAAGTTTCATCGCGCCTGCCCGACTGGCCCCGGGGATCGACGCGGCAATCGACCTCGTGGCCATGGAAGGGTCTGGCGCCCGACAACTTCAGGAATATGCGCCCGCCATCGCACCGCCGCGCTTCCTGCGGCGGGAGGACCTCGTCTTCCTGTCGGGTATCACCGATACGCAGGGCGCCTTCGAGGCGCAGCTGGAGACGGTGGTGGGGCTGATCGGCCAGAGCCTGACGGCAGCCTGCACAGCCTGGGGCTCCATTCTGCAGGCCAGCGCCTTCGTGCATGACAGCGTGCCCTGGCGGCAGGCCCACGAGGCCATCCGCGCGCGCTTCCCCTGCCCCGTCGAGCTGACGCTGGTCGAGGGCTATTCAGCCCCCGAGAAGCGGCTCGAGATCGAGGTTACGGCGCGGGGCTGATCAGGCGTTGACGCCGGTGCCAATCTGGCAGGCGACACCGGTGCCGCCCAGACCGCAATAGCCGGCCGGGTTCTTGGCCAGGTACTGCTGGTGGTAGTCCTCGGCGTAATAGAACGTCGGGGCGTCGAGGATTTCCGTCGTGATCGCCGGAAA
>CAISZN010000670.1 GCA_903889985.1 uncultured Hyphomicrobiales bacterium
CTGAAGTCGCCGTCGCGCAGATAGACGCCCGGATCATTGAGGGCGAGCTCGGTGTAGGACGTCAGCGCAAGCCGGCGAGTCTCGCGGGTTGAATTGGCGATCGTGATCCGCCGCAACTCGATGGGACGATCCTCATCGAGGAATGTCTCGACACTGGCGCGAATGCCATTGAACCTGTGCGAAATGCAGCCCCGGTCAGGCCTGGGCATGTCGAAGGCATAGTCCTCGCCGACGCGCTGCATGGGTTCGTAACCAATGCTCCAGGCCTTCGCTTCCTGTCCAAGGTCGTGCAGGTAGAAGAACTGACCGCGCAGATGCAGCGGATCGCGTGGCCGGCGTGACAGGTCGATCGCGCCCGCATGACGCAGGATCGCATGCACATGTGTGAAGCCACGACCATCGGGCCAGACCTCCGTGCGCAGCAGTCCATTCGACAGGATGTGGCGGCCGTCCGCGACGACGCAATCGGGCGCAATTGCCGGCAACAGGTGCTCGCCGCGCGGTCGTGCCATGCGTCGTGCAAGAAAGGCGATGAGCACAACGACAAAAGCGCCTGCTGCTGCATAGGCGCTCGTCACCTGGATCACCGGGAAGGGCATGGGGCCGCTGGCCTGTTGCAGCTCCTGCGATAGTTTCCAGGCTGTATCCCATGACTGTTCGCGCGGTATGTAGAAGGGAATGACGAGCGGTGCCCAGGTCGCGAAGCGACGGATACCGTCGGGGATCACGCCCGCGCGCACCGTATGGCCCGCGTAGCGCGAGGCCCAGCCATCCAGCGCATCGCCGCCGATGAAGGAGAGATTGACCAGGGTCGCCACGCGCAGGCCCATGTGGTCGATCCAGATCAGCACGCGCAGCCAGTCATAGGCAAGCAGGCCCGTGAAGGCCAAGAGACTCCACAAGCGGAAATCCTGCTCTGGCAGGGCGATCTGCGCGCCGGTCGCGAGGAGCGTGCGGATCGCGCCATCCTGATTGTACCAGGTCGGATCGGGTGACAGGCGCAGGAACGAATAGATCACCGGCGCCATCCACAGACCCCAGCGCAGCACACGCACGGTCTGCTCGACAAGGCCCTCGATGCCCCTTGGGCTGAAGAGCTGGCGCAGCGGTGCAACGCGCCGCTCGGCAAGGGCCTGCAGCAGGAAGAAGTTGATGCTGAACAGAGGCGCCGCAATGGCCCATGTCATCACGCCCGAGAGCGATTCTGCATAGAACAGGCGAACGCCGCCGGTGACGTTGCCAAGATCGAAGGCACCCCATTTGCTGAACAGCGCATTGACGCCATAGGTCGTGATGGCGCGACCGCTGTCCGCATAGTCCGTGTCGGCATAGGCCCAGAACTTGGCAATCACCACGCCAAGCTGGCGCGTATCGAAATACCAGCCGAGCGCGCCCCCGACGAGGCCACCGAGTACGACACCGATGAGATAGATCCGCCCGCTTTGCAGATGCATGCGATCGCCGCGCAGGATGCGGATCACGTCATGCAGGATGTCGACGCCCGCAAAGGCCATGGCCCCCAGTGCGAAGGTGGCAAGGAAGCGCATGAGCGGCGATGCCGCAGGAAGGTCGCCGACCGCCGCTGCCGCGACGCCAACCCCGATGACGAGGCCGCGTCCGTAGGAGGGCAGATTGGCATAGGCGCGCTTGAGGCGTCCGAAGAAGGGCGGCAAATCGTCGGCGCTGGTGATGATCGTGAGGGCCAGCGGGAAGAGCAGCGGGCCCAGCACCAGCGCGCAGGCCGCCGGAGCAGCTTTCAGCAGATCGACGAAAACTTCGACGCACAGGAAGAGAGCTATGCTCAACAGAAGCGCCATGAAGAGGCCGCCGTAATAGGCGCCGTTCACGGCACCCTTGCGCGCATGCTCCCGCGCGGCCTCGAAAGTTGGCGGGCGGCCCTGCAAGGCATCCATGGCCATGCCTGTGAGCAGGAAGACAAGGCTCCACAGGCCAGCCTGTGCGGCGGCTGCCGTGACAGCGCCCAACACCGCAGCAAGACCGACGGGCAGGTGTCCCAGCATCGTTGGCAGATTTGCGATCAGCGGCGTGACGGATGTCAGCAGGCCGATCAGGGCGAGCAACCCATAGAGCCTGGCATCGCGTGAGGGGCGTCCGCGCAGCAGGATGCCGCAGCTCGCGCAAATGGAGAGGGCGAGGATGGCAAGACTGATGGCGCGGCCGGCCATGGCGGCTAGTGCACCGTGCAGGCCTGCCATCTGGCCAAGCGACAGCATCGGGGCTTCGGCTGCGAGCATGAAGGCGAGATTGGCCTGGGCCGCCATGGCAAGCAGCACGAGGCTCTCTCGCCAGCGCAGGTGCGCGTGGGCACCCAGGCAAGATGCAACGGATGCCACGAGATAAAGCAGCAGGAAGGCCACGAAGCCCGCGCCCGAGAGATGCAGCAGGCCGCCCCATGATTGCGGTATCGACCAGACCGGCAGGTTTGGATCACGCGCCATTCCGGCGAGGGCAAGCACGGCG
Organism: uncultured Hyphomicrobiales bacterium; assembly: GCA_903889985.1. GTDB lineage: Bacteria > Pseudomonadota > Alphaproteobacteria > Rhizobiales > Beijerinckiaceae > Terripilifer. The sequence goes on from CAISZN010000670.1 coordinate 2,482, forward strand.
GCATCTGCAATCAGGCCCAGGGCCGAGGGCCAGCGTCTGGTGCAGGCGCGGGTCATGCAGGCGATGGACATCAGGGCGAGGGCAACTGCGCCGGGGAGCTGAAGATGGGCAGGCGCAAGGATCGCTGCGGCCAGTGCGCCCGCTGCGAGAAGAGTGGCACTCCATCCGGTGATCCGTGCCCACGTCATGGATGTGCGCGCCGCTAGGGCCATCAACTCAGTTCCTTGTCAGTCAGGTCAGGCGATCTGGTCATAAAGCCGATGCACATCGGCGGGGTCGCAGAGATAGGGTCCGTGGCGCAGCACGGCAGCAGCGCCGGCAGCCATGGCAAGCCGGAACGCGTCGTCGCGTGTGCGTCCCTGAGACAGGGCAAGCACCATGGCTCCAACAAAGCTGTCACCAGCCCCCACGGCGCTGCGCCCGACAACCGGCGGGGCCTTGTGTTGCAGGACTCCTGTCGCATCGGCCAGCAGTGCTCCGTCACGACCGAGGGTCACGGCAATGAGGTCTGCCTTTCCTGCCGCAGCAAGTGCCACGGCTTCGCGCCCGATGCTGTCCACATCCGGCAGCTTGCGGCCAACAAGAGATTCGAATTCGCCCTGGCTTGGCTTCACCAGCGCAAGGCCTCCACGATCAACAGCAAGCTTGAGGGCTTCGCCCGAGGTATCGAGAACGCAGCGCGTACCGCGTGAGTGCAACATGCCAATGAGATCGGCATAGGCGCTGGCTCGAATGCCGGGTGGCAGGCTGCCGCTCAGGATCATCCAGTCGCAGGGCGTCTCCATGATCGCAGCTTCACAGGACTCCCATTCTGCCTGCGTGACGTGGGGGCCTTCCGGCACGAAGCGATATTCCTGCCCGTTCGAGGTTTCCAGAACGACCTGGCTGATGCGTGTGTGATCTGCGATGGGGATCGTGCGATGCGGCAGGTCGATGCTGGCAACGAGGCTGTCGAGCACGGGTCCGGTTGCACCTCCCGAAAGATAGATGGCGAGCGCGTGGCCTCCGAGTTCGCGAATGACGCGGGCCGCATTGATGCCGCCACCGCCTGGATGAAACTCCTCCTTGCGCGTCCTGATCTTGTGAATCGGGCGCACAGCTTCAGCCTCGCAGAAGCCGTCGATGGCGGGGTTCGGGGTCAGTGTCAGGATTGGCCGCGTTGTCATTCCGCTCAACCCTTTACGAATCGTAAGACGTCCATGTGGACACCAAAGACTAATCGCGTGGAGAGGGGCTGGCTAATCTCGCTTAAGGAAGACGCGTGCATGGACGACCGGTGACATGGGAGCCGGGGCCCCGCCGATGCCATAGGCTGCCTGCACGTTGCGCATTGCAGCTTCAGCCTGTCCGGTTGTGCGCGCATGCACCAGCGCCAATGGCGTGGCCGGATTCACAGGCGCGCCGAGGGGCAGGAGGGCGCCCAGACCCACAGCATGGTCGACGGGATCCTGCGGGCGGCTGCGGCCGCCGCCAAGAGCAACCACGGCCAGGCCAAGCGCGCGCGTATCGATGGATGTCACGTAGCCCTGCCGGTCGGCGAATACCGGCACGCCGGGAACAAGTGCGAGCCGCTCGTGCGGGCGATCCAGAAGGTCGCCCGGCCCACCCAGCGACTTCACCATGCGTGCGAAATGCTCGGCAGCTGCGCCGCTCGTCAGGCTGGCTTCAAGCGCGGCGCGTGCCGAAGCGCGGTCCGGGAAGAGGGAACTCAGGACAAGCAGGTCTTCCCCGAGCGAGAGTGTGACCTCCTGCGCACGCGGCTCGACCCTGCGCCCCGTGAGATGATCAATCGCGTGAAGGACCTCGATGGCGTTTCCTGCACAGCTCGCCAGCGGCTCGTTCATGTCCGTGATAAGCGAGACGGTTGGCAGTCCGGCGGCCGTGGCAACGTATGCGAGGCTTTCCGCGAGGTCTCGCGCGCCTTCGAGCGTCGACATGAAGGCCCCGCTCCCGGTCTTCACATCCATGACGAGGCCCTGCAGGCCTGCCGCAAGTTTCTTCGAGAGGATCGACGCCGTGATCAGTGGGATCGACTCCACCGTCGCCGTCACATCCCTGATGCCATAGAGACGCTTGTCGGCAGGTGCGAGGTCTGCAGTCTGTCCGATGATGGCGCAGCCAACCTCACGCACGGTGCGCGCAAAGAGGGCGGCGTCGGGTTGCGCATTGTAACCAGCGATGCTTTCGAGCTTGTCGAGCGTGCCACCCGTGTGGCCAAGGCCACGTCCGGAGATCATGGGTACATAGGCGCCGCAGGCAGCGAGCATGGGCGCGAGCATGAGGCTCACATTGTCGCCAACGCCGCCGGTCGAATGCTTGTCGAGCACTGGGCCATCGAGCGCCAGTCCGGACCAGTCGAGCACCTGTCCTGAGTGCATCATGGCTGTCGTCAGGGCCGCGCATTCCGCCGTGCTCATGCCGCGAAAAAAGACGGCCATGGCAAAGGCGGCGGCCTGCCCTTCGGTCACCGCGCCACTGGTCAGGCCCCGGACGATCTGTGCGATGTCTTCGTCACGGAGGATTTCCCCATCCCGTTTGCGGCGGATGATTTCCTGGACGAGCACAGGCTCAGTCCTGATCCGTGGAAAGCGCTGCCAATAGCGCCGTCAGCAGGCCGCTCGCGCCGATCCGGAAACGCTGCGGCGAGACCCAGTCTGCCCCCAGCACGTCGCGCGCAATGCCAATGTAGGTCGCCGCATCGGCGAGCGTGCGGATTCCGCCCGATACTTTGAGACCAACCGGTTTGCCGCTGTCGCGGATCGCCTGCGCCATGATGCGTGCCGCCTCCGGGGTTGCGGAGACGGCCGTCTTGCCTGTCGAGGTCTTGAGGAAATGCGCGCCGGCAGCGATGGCCAGATCCGAAGCCTGCCGGATCAGCGCAGGTTTTGCCAGCTCGCCGGTTTCGAGAATTGTCTTTAGATACGCACGCGGCGGCAGCACATCCGCGACGGCGCTCACCATGTCGGTCACCTGATCTGCGTCGCCGCGCAGGAGCGCGCGATAGGGAATGACGAGATCGATTTCGTCAGCACCATCGCGCAGGGCTTCGCGCGCATCCTCGACGGCGTGGATGATGTTTTCTTTTCCCATGGGGAAGTTGATGACTGTGGCGATGCGGATCGCCCCGTGGCGCAGAACCTCGCGCGCCTGCGGCACATATTGCGGCCAGACGCAGACGGCAGCCAGGTCTCCAAAAGGTGTCTGGGCAGCCGCGAGAAGGCGGGAAACCTCCGCGGGTCCGCAGGTATCGCCGAGTTCGGTCAGATCGAGGCAGCGCAGGGCCAGGGCTGCCGTGGCTAATTCATCCATCACCCGGTCCAGGCTTCTTCCTTCGTCTTCAGGAAGGAACGAATGAGGCGCTTGAGAACGATTGTTGCCTGTGCCGCGGTTTCGCGGGTGCCGGCATGGGTCGGATTGCCGCCCTGGAACCCTGCGCCGAAGTTTGTCACCATGGCGAGGCCGGCAACGCGCAGCGCCAGGCGGCGGGCCAGGATGACTTCGGGAACGACGGACATGCCTACCACGTCGGCGCCGAGCATGCGAGCCATCTTGATCTCGGCGGGCGTCTCGAAGGAGGGGCCGGAATACCACATATAGACACCCTCATGCAGGGTAACGCCGGCGGAAATCGTGGCCCGCTTCATGCGCTTGATGAGGCGTTGGTCATAGGCATCAGTCAGGGAGACAAAGCCGCCATCGTTGGCGACGCCAATGAGCGGATTGAGACCGTTGAAGTTGATGTGGTCCGTGATGAGCACCATGGTGCCCGGATAGAAATCGGCCTTCAGCGAGCCGACTGACGCCGTCAGGATCAGGGTGTGCACGCCCAGCAATGCCAGCGTTTCGAGCGGCGCGGCCATGCAGCGGGAATCGCCCTTTTCATAGTAATGCGAGCGGCCCTGCATATAGGCTATGCGGGTGCCCTCCTGCTTGCCGATCACGAGCCGTCCGTCGTGCCCCGATACGCCGACTTCGGGAAAGCCGGGAAGATCCGCATAGGGGATCGCTACCGCATCCTCGAGCGAGTCCGTGACATTGCCAAGTCCGGTTCCAAGGACAACGGCAACCTCCACCGGATCAAATCCGGCTCGCTCATTGATGATATCAGCAGCAGCCGTAGGCGCATCGTTCATGGATCAAACCTCAGGTTGGGCCACGGCACGTAGCACGTCTCGCGGACCGAACGCATATGGCAGCAAG
>CAISZN010000671.1 GCA_903889985.1 uncultured Hyphomicrobiales bacterium
ACCGTGAAGCAGGCGAAGAAGCTCGTCGAAAAGGAAAAGCCCGAGGTTTGGGACATCCTCGACGAGGTCATTCGCGAGCATCCCGTGATGCTGAACCGCGCACCGACGCTCCATCGTCTCGGCATCCAGGCCTTCGAGCCGGTGCTGATCGAAGGCAAGGCGATCCAGCTGCATCCGCTCGTCTGTTCGGCCTTCAACGCCGACTTCGACGGCGACCAGATGGCCGTGCACGTCCCGCTGTCGCTTGAGGCACAGCTCGAAGCGCGCGTCCTCATGATGTCGACCAACAACATCCTGCATCCGGCCAATGGTCTGCCGATCATCGTGCCATCGCAGGATATCGTTCTTGGTCTCTACTATCTCACCCTCATGGTGGATGGTGATGTTGGACAGGGCATGGCATTCGCCAGCATGTCCGAGATCGAGCATGCGCTGCATTCCAAGTCGATCACGCTGCACACCAAGATCAAGGGTCGCGGCTGGACCTACGACGCGGCGGGCAAGCGTGTCGCCAAAATTTTCGAGACGACACCCGGTCGCATGATGCTCGGTCAGTTGCTGCCCGACCATCCGAAGGTTCCCTACGACGTCGTGAACAAGCTCATGACGAAGAAGGAAATCTCGAACATGATCGACACCGTCTACCGCAACTGCGGTCAGAAGGAGACGGTCATCTTCTGCGATCGCATCATGGCGACCGGCTTCCGCGAGGCTTTCAAGGCCGGCATCTCCTTCGGCAAGGACGACATGGTCGTGCCGGAGACCAAGCCGCGCATCATCGCCGACACCACCGCGCTCGCGAAGGAATACGAGCAGCAGTACAACGACGGCCTGATCACTCAGGGCGAGAAGTACAACAAGGTGGTTGATGCCTGGGCGAAGTGCTCGGACAAGCTTGCCGAAGAGATGATGCTGCGCATTTCCTCCGTCCAGAAGGACGCTGGCGGTCGCGACAAGCCGATCAACTCGATCTACATGATGTCCCACTCCGGGGCGCGTGGTTCGCCAACCCAGATGCGCCAGCTCGCCGCCATGCGCGGCCTGATGGCCAAGCCGTCGGGCGAGATCATCGAGAGCCCGATCATCTCGAACTTCAAGGAAGGCCTCACCGTTCTCGAGTACTTCAACTCGACCCACGGCGCCCGTAAGGGTCTCGCCGATACTGCGTTGAAGACCGCAAACTCGGGTTACCTGACCCGTCGTCTCGTCGACGTGGCGCAGGACTCGATCATCACCGAAGTGGATTGCGGCTCGACCGGCGGCATCCGCATGCGCGCCATTCTCGATGCGGGCCAGATCGTGGCTTCGCTAGCGACGCGTATCCTTGGCCGTACTGCGGCTGAGGATCTGAAGGAGGTCAATGGAACCGTCATCGTCCCCAAGGGCGAGATGATCCAGGAGTGGCATATCGAACGCATCAACGCTGCCGGTATCCAGGAGGTCAAGATCCGTTCGGTCCTCACTTGCGAGGCCAAGAACGGCGTCTGCGGCACCTGCTACGGTCGCGATCTTGCACGCGGCACGCCTGTCAACATGGGCGAGGCTGTTGGCGTCATCGCTGCGCAGTCGATTGGCGAGCCGGGTACCCAGCTCACCATGCGCACGTTCCACATCGGCGGCGCGGCGCAGATTGCTGATACCTCCTTCATCGAGTCGAACTTCGAAGGCACGGTCAAGCTGCGTAACCCCGCAGTGGCCCGTAACTCGGATGGCGACCTCATCGTCATGGCGCGTAACGTCGCCATCGTCATCGTCGGCAGCGACGGTGTCGAGCGCGCGGTGCATCGCGTCCAGTATGGTGCCCGCCTGAAGGTGGACGAGGGCGACAAGGTGAAGCGCGGCCAGCGCATCGCCGAGTGGGATCCCTACACCCGTCCGATCCTCACCGAGGTCGACGGTACGATTGGCTTCGAAGATCTCGTCGACGGCATGTCCATGTCCGAGGCGGTCGACGAAGCAACCGGTATCGCCAAGCGCGTTGTCATCGACTGGCGCCTCAACCAGCGTTCATCGAGCCTCAAGCCTGCGATCATCATCAAGGGCAAGGATGGCAAGATCGCGAAGCTCGCCCGTGGTGGTGAAGCCCGCTACACGCTTCCGGTCGAGTCGATCATCGCCTTCGATCCGGGTGGGACCGTCAAGGCTGGTGACGTCGTCGCGCGTATCTCGATGGAGTCCGCCAAGACCCGTGACATCACCGGCGGTCTGCCGCGTGTTGCGGAGCTGTTCGAGGCCCGTCGTCCGAAGGATCACGCGATCATCGCGGAATGCTCCGGTAACGTGCAGTTCGGGCGCGACTACAAGAACAAGCAGCGCATCTCGATCATCCCGCACGAGCCGGGTGCCGAGCCCGTCGAGTATCTGATCCCGAAGGGCAAGCACATCCATCTGCAGGATGGTGACGTGGTTGAAAAGGGCGATTACATCGTCGATGGAAACCCGGCACCGCATGACATTCTGGCCATCAAGGGCGTCGAGGAACTCGCTGCCTATCTCGTGAACGAGATCCAGGAAGTCTATCGTCTGCAGGGCGTGAGCATCAACGACAAGCACATCGAGGTGATCGTTCGCCAGATGCTGCAGAAGATCGATGTTGTGGATCCGGGTAACACTGAGTTCCTCGCCAACGAGCAGGTCGACAAGCTCGATTTCGAGCGTGCCAACGAGAAGGCTGTGGCCGAGGGTGGCAAGGCGGCCACGGGGACTCCCGTGCTGCTCGGCATCACCAAGGCGAGCTTGCAGACGCGTTCCTTCATCTCGGCGGCCTCCTTCCAGGAGACCACCCGCGTGCTCACCGAAGCTGCTGTTAATGGCAAGGTCGACACGCTCGAGGGCCTGAAGGAGAACGTCATCGTCGGTCGGCTCATCCCGGCGGGTACTGGTGCTGCTATGTCCAAGCTGCGCAGGATCGCCGCGACCCGCGACGAACTCATCCTCCAGCAGAAGGCGCAGGCCTCCCAGGCTCCGACGCCCCAGCTGCCGGCTGCGGAGTAAGTCTGGTTCAAAACTGAACTTGAAGAAGCCCGGCGAGAGCCGGGCTTTTTTGTTTGGCTCAGAAACCGTCAGGGCCCCTCTGCGTTAACTCTCTGTTAGGGATGTGCGCAGTCGCACCGCTCTTGTCTGGCCTGCAAGCGAGGATCTTTCAGTCCAGTTGCGCCGTAGAAGTCGGCAAGGGAGCGTGTCATGGAGATCCGTCTCACAGACCAGCAGTCAGCAGAGCAGTCTCAACCGGGAACGGCCGACGGCTCGTTGTGGGTCGATGACGATATTCTGGTTCCCATCATGGAGGGCGCGCGGGCCCGAGGCGTCGCTGATGCCTTCGAGATGACAGGGCAGGGGGCGATCCTGCTGAATGCCGCTGGCGGGGTCCTGCACGTGACGGCGGCCGCACGCGCCAGGCTTGGTCCAGACCTGTCAGTCAGTTCTGGCCATCTGGTTGCCCGGACCGCCTTAGCGAATCATGCGATCCAGGACCTCCTGGCAGGGCTTCTTGATAGAGGAACCGGCACAGAATCACTGGTTCTGAATGGGATAAATGGCCTTCCCGGGCTCAGAATCAAAGGTCTGACGTTTCCTGCTGGCTCCCGGAGCGACTATCAGCTACTTGCAGCAGTGCTCCTGATTGGGGATTCGGACCTTGGTGAGGTTGGATTCGTGACGGGAGCGACAGATTCAGCTGGATAAGCGCCTCAAAGTTCGGTGCTGCATAAAAATCCCGCGGATTTCTGGACTCTTTCTGGGTTGACGCGGCTGAAATCCGCGGATAAGTTCCGGCCACTTTCGAAAGGCAGTAGGTTCTGTCGATCCTGGGCGCCACGCCTAGGACCTTGAAACCTAAACGCTTTCGGCCTCACAGCGACCTACAAGTCACCCCTGACAGTTGCGCTCAGCGCTGTCTGGACCATGAGGCAAGACCGTCTCTCTCGGGAGGTGGTCCTCTGCAATTTGAGCGCCGAAGCCCCTGGGGCCTTCGGCGCGGTTATGTTTTGCGCGTGGTTTGCCGCGTGCTGTCACTTCGGACCCCTCTCCATCCTCGGATGGGCATGGGTCCGGCACCGAAGTCACTGTTCGTTCCGGGAAGGGCGAAGAATGCCGACGATTAGCCAGTTGATCCGCAAGCCGCGGCAACAGAAGACCTACCGCGAAAAGGCCCGTCATCTTGGGGCCTGCCCGCAGAAGCGCGGTGTTTGCACTCGCGTCTACACGACGACCCCGAAGAAGCCGAACTCGGCGCTTCGGAAGGTTGCCAAGGTCCGTCTGACGAATGGCTTCGAGGTCATCGGCTACATCCCCGGCGAAGGCCATAACCTTCAGGAGCACTCGGTCGTCATGATCCGTGGTGGTCGCGTGAAGGATCTTCCTGGCGTCCGTTATCACATCCTGCGCGGCGTGCTCGACACGCAAGGCGTCAAGGACCGCAAGCAGCGTCGTTCGAAGTACGGCGCGAAGCGTCCGAAGTAAGGGAGATTATCGATGTCTCGTCGTCATAGCGCTGAGAAGCGCGAAGTCATCCCGGACGCCAAGTATCATGACGTCATTCTTGCAAAGTTCATGAATTCGATCATGTACGACGGCAAGAAGTCGGCTGCTGAGTCGATCGTCTACGGCGCCTTCGATATCATCGAGCAGAAGACCAAGCAGGAGCCCCTGCCGCTCTTCAAGCAAGCGCTCGAGAATGTCGCTCCTTCGATTGAGGTTCGTTCCCGTCGCGTTGGCGGTGCAACCTACCAGGTTCCGGTCGAGGTTCGTACCGAGCGCCGCCAGGCTCTGGCGATCCGCTGGATCATTACTGCCGCACGTGGTCGCAACGACAAGACGATGGTTGATCGTCTGTCGGCCGAGCTGCTCGATGCGGCTAACAACCGCGGCAATGCGGTGAAGAAGCGCGAGGACACGCACAGGATGGCTGAGGCGAACCGCGCCTTCGCTCACTATCGCTGGTAATTGCGCTGACGCGCACACGAGGATTCTGAAATGCCCCGTCAATACCTTCTTGAGGACTACCGTAACTTCGGCATCATGGCTCACATTGATGCCGGCAAGACGACGACGACGGAACGGATCCTCTATTACACCGGCAAGAGCCACAAGATCGGTGAAGTGCACGATGGCGCTGCAACCATGGATTTCATGGAGCAGGAGCAGGAGCGTGGCATCACGATCACGTCGGCTGCCACGACCGCGATCTGGAACGGCAAGCGCCTGAACATCATCGACACTCCCGGCCACGTCGACTTCACCATTGAAGTCGAGCGCTCGCTGCGTGTGCTTGATGGCGCCGTCTGCGTGCTCGACTCCAACCAGGGCGTTGAGCCCCAGACGGAGACCGTGTGGCGCCAGGGCGACAAGTACAAGGTTCCGCGCATCGTCTTCTCCAACAAGATGGACAAGGTCGGCGCAGACTTCTTCCGCTGCATGGACGACATGAAGACGCGCCTTGGTGCGCGTGCCATTGCCATCCAGCTCCCGATCGGAGCCGAGTCGAACTTCAAGGGCCTCATCGACCTTGTCCGCATGAAGGCGGTTATCTGGGAAGAAGAGTCGCTTGGCGCGAAGTTCAATGACACGGACATTCCCGAGGACATGCTCGCTCAGGCGGAAGAATATCGCCTTGCGATGATCGAGGCCGCCGTCGAGCTCGACGACGATGCCATGGCTGCCTATCTCGACGGCACCGAGCCGGACGAAGCAACCCTCAAGAGGCTCATCCGCAAGGCTGTGCTCACGGGCGCCTTCTACCCGATGCTCTGCGGCTCGGCCTTCAAGAACAAGGGCGTGCAGCCTCTGCTCGACGCCGTGGTCGACTACCTGCCGTCGCCGCTCGATCGCGGCGCGATCAAGGGCATTGACTACAAGACCGGCGAAGAAACCGAGCGCAAGCCCGGCGACGACCAGCCGCTCTCCCTGCTTGCCTTCAAGATCATGGACGATCCGTTCGGCGTCCTGACTTTCGCCCGTGTCTATTCCGGCAAGTTTGAGAAGGGCGTTGCCCTGCTCAACTCCAGCCGCGAGAAGCCGGAGCGTGTTGGCCGCATGGTTCTCATGCATGCCAACAACCGTGAGGAAGTCAGCGAGGCCTATGCTGGCGACATCGTTGCGCTGGTTGGCATGAAGGATACCCGCACGGGCGACACCCTGTGCGACCCCAACAAGCCGGTCATCCTTGAAAAGATGGAATTCCCGGATCCCGTCATCGAGATGGCAGTCGAGCCCAAGAGCAAGGCTGACCAGGAGAAGATGTCGGCTGCGCTGGTCAAGCTCGCAGCTGAGGATCCGTCCTTCCGCGTCTCGACCGATCAGGAGTCGGGTCAGACGATCATCAAGGGCATGGGCGAGCTTCACCTCGACATCAAGGTCGACATCCTGAAGCGCACCCATAAGGTTGAAGTCAACGTCGGCGCTCCGCAGGTGGCTTATCGTGAGAAGATCACGAAGCGCGTGGAGAAGGACTACACGCACAAGAAGCAGACCGGTGGTACCGGTCAGTTCGCCCGCGTGAAGTTCATCGTCGAGCCGAATGAAGCCGGCAAGGGCTTCGAGTTCGACTCGAAGATCATCGGCGGTTCGGTTCCCAAGGAATACATCCCGGGCGTGGAAAAGGGCCTGAACTCGGTGCTCGGCGCCGGTGTTCTCGCTGGCTTCCCGGTCGTGGACGTGAAGGTGTCGCTCATCGACGGTGCCTTCCATGAAGTCGACTCGTCGGCGCTGGCCTTCGAAATCGCCTCCCGTGCGGGTTTCCGCGAGGCGCTTCGCGAAGGCAACTCGGTGCTCCTCGAGCCGGTCATGAAGGTCGAAGTGGTCACGCCGGAAGAATATACCGGTTCGGTCATCGGCGATCTGAACTCACGGCGCGGTCAGATTCAGGGCCAGGACGTGCGTGGCAATGCGAATGTTGTGACGGCCATGGTGCCGCTCGCCAACATGTTCGGCTACGTCAACAACCTGCGTTCATTCTCGCAGGGGCGCGCCAGCTACACGATGCAGTTCGACCATTACGCTGAAGTGCCGCGTAACGAGGCCGAAAAGATCCAGGCGAAGTACGCCTGAACCACGAACACCTATTCGATACGGAACATTCTGAAGGAGCTCGGCCATGGCCAAGGAAAAATTCTCGCGGACGAAGCCGCATTGTAACATCGGCACGATCGGTCACGTCGATCACGGCAAGACGTCGCTGACGGCTGCGATCACCAAGGTTCTCGCTGAATCGGGTGGCGCGACCTTCACCGCCTACGACCAGATCGACAAGGCGCCGGAAGAAAAGGCCCGCGGCATCACGATCTCGACGGCCCACGTCGAATACGAGACCACGAACCGCCACTACGCCCACGTCGACTGCCCCGGCCACGCCGATTATGTG
>CAISZN010000672.1 GCA_903889985.1 uncultured Hyphomicrobiales bacterium
AGCTTCTCGCGCTGTTCGAGCGGCGAAGGAGGCAGGCTGACGAATCGCTCCAGCGCGCTGCGGCGATAGGCATAGAGCCCGATGTGGTGCCACAGCGGCCCCGGCCCGTGCGGGGCCGTGGCGCGGGTGAAATAGAGGGCCCGGAAACGGCCTGGGGCAATCTCGCTGCCCACCACCTTCACCACGTTGGGGTCGGTGCGCTCCTCGTCCCGGTGGATCAGGGCGCAGACGGTGGAGATATCCACATCCGGGTTGGCGAGCGGCGCCACGGCCGCCTGGACAGTCGCGGCTGCGACAGTCGGCAGGTCGCCCTGCACATTGACGATGGTGTCGAAGCGGCGCTCGGGGTCGACGAGGCCAATGGCTTCGAAAATCCGGTCGGAGCCGGACTGGTGATGGTCGCCAGTCAGCACCGCCCGGCCGCCGGCCGCCTCGACGGCGGCCACGATTTCGGGCGAATCAGCCGCCACGACGACGGGGCCGACCTTTGCTTCACAGGCGCGTTTCCACACCTGCACGATCATCGGCAGGCCGTGGATGTCCGCGAGAGGCTTGCCCGGCAGGCGGGTGGAGGCCATGCGGGCGGGGATAAGAACGATGGCTGAGGTCATTGGGCGTCAAAAGGTAGCAAGCCGCGCCCGCTTATACGTGTTGCCAAGCAGGCCGCAAAGCAGGTAATCACCGCCGGAACGCGGCGAGGGGCGACCCTCGATCCGCGCGTTGGCGCGAACTGGGACGCGCGGGGCTGACACGGAGCCATCAGGACATGGATTCTTTCGAGTTCAACAAGTTTGCAGGCGCTCTCCTGGCGACACTGCTCTTCGTGATGGGTCTCGGCCTTTTCTCGGACGCCATCTTCTCCAATCCGTCGCCGCATCATCCTGGCTATGACCTGCCGGGCGCCGAGGAAGTCCATGGGGCAGACAGTGCCGCTGCGGCTCCTGTCGCCGTGCCCCTGCCGGTTCTGCTGGCCAAGGCCGACGCCAAGAAGGGCGAGGCCCTCGCCAAGGCCTGCGCCACCTGCCACACGATCGAGAAGGGTGGCGCGCCGAAGTCGACGGGCCCAGTGCTCGCCGGAGTAGTCGGCCGCAAGGTTGCCTCGACCGGTTTCGCCTATTCCGATGCCATGAAGGCCAAGGGCGGCGATTGGTCCTATGAAGACATCAATGCCTTCATCACCAATCCGAAGGGCGTCGTGCCCGGCACCAAGATGGCCTATGCGGGCGAGAAGGATGCTGGCAAGCGCGCCGACATCCTCGCCTTCCTGGCCTCCATCACCGACAACGCCCCGGCATTCCCGAAGTAAGGCTGTCGTCACCTGAATTTGAAAAAGCCGGGCTTCGTGCCCGGCTTTTTTGTTTTTGCTGCACATTGGACCGTGCGGCTCCCGCCGCGCTGCAGCCCACTGGCCCGCGCTCCTGATCCCGCTGTGGCCATCCCCCGAAAAAGCGACATAATCCCTGCGAATCATCCGGGATCCTTCTGGTCCCCGCAGAGAGTGCCCATGACCCTCAATCGCCGCCGTGTCGTGCAGCTTGGATCCGCCACACTCGGAGCGCTCACCCTGCCAGGATTCCGCTCCGTGCTGCGCGCGGCGGAGGGCGAGACCGAGAGCCACGGCCTGTCCACCTTCGGCGAGCTCAACGAGGCGGCCGACTTCAAGCACTTCCGCTATGTGAACCCGCAGGCGCCCAAGGGTGGCACGCTGGTGGTGCAGATCCGCAATACCAGCGGCAACCAGAATTTCGAGACCTTCGACACCTTCAACATCTATGTCTTCAAGGGCGATGGCGCGGCCGGCGTCGATGCCACCTTCGACACGCTCATGGCCGGCTCCTCCGACGAGCCCAACGCCATGTATGGGCTGGTGGCGAAATCGGTGCGCATTTCCGCCGACAAGCTGACCTACCGCTTCGTGCTGCGCCCCGAAGCGCGCTTCCACGACGGCTCGAAACTCACGGCCAGGGATGTCGCCTTTTCGCTGAACATCCTGAAGGAAAAAGGCCATCCGATCTATCGCCAGATCCTCGGTGAGATGGCCGGCGCGGAAGCGGAAGCTGACGATGTCTGCAAGGTCACCTTCACGCCCGAGCGCAGCCGCGACCTGCATCTCATCGTTGCCGGCATGCCGATCTTCTCCTCCGCCTATTATGCCAAGAAGGAATTCGACGCGACGACGCTCGAGCCACCGCTGGGCTCCGGCCCCTACAAGGTGTCGCGCTTCGAGCAGGGACGCTTCGTCGAATATGAGCGCGTGAAGGACTATTGGGCCGACACTCTGCCGGTCAATCTTGGCACCAACAACTTCGACAGGGTGCGCTGGGAATATTACCGCGAGCGCCAGATCGCCTTCGAGGACTTCAAGTCAGGCAAGCTGAACTACAACGAGGAATATACGGCGCGCTTCTGGGCCACCGCCTACACCTTCCCCGCCATCACCGAGGGCCGCGTGAAGCGCGAGGAACTGCCCAGCGGCTCAGCCACGCCAAACCAGGGCTGGCACTTCAACCTGCGCCGCCCCCAGTTCCAGGATCCGCGCATCCGCGAGGCCTTCAACTACTGTTTCGATTTCGAATGGACGAACCGCAACATCATGTATTCGGCCTATACGCGGCTGGCGTCCTATTTCGACAATTCGCCCATGAAGGCCACGGGCCTGCCCTCGCCGCAGGAGCTGGCCCTGCTGGAGCCCTTCCGCGCGCAACTGTCTGAGGATGTGTTCAAGGAGCCATGGCTGCCCCCGGTCAGCGATGGCTCGGGCAATGACCGCACCATGTTGCGCAAGGCCGATGACCTGCTGCGGGCCGCCGGCTGCAAGCGCGAGGGCAACCAGCTGCGCCTGCCCGATGGAAAGCCCTTCACCGTGGAATTCCTCGATTCGTCCGGCGCCCTGCAGCCCCATACCGAACCGCTGATGAACAACCTGAAGCGACTTGGCATCGATGCGAAGGCGCGCATCGTCGACACGGTGCAGTACAAGCGCCGCATCGACAATTTCGACTTCGACATCATCACCGCGGCCATGGGCGGCTCGAGCACGCCCGGGCTCGAGCTGATGAACATCTATTCGTCCAAGGCTGCTGCAACGCCGGGCTCGCGCAATTCGTCGGGCATTTCCCATCCTGCGATTGATGCCCTGCTGGAGCGTATCGCCAAGGCTGACAATCGTGAGGATCTCACCATTGCCTGCCGCGCGCTCGACCGGGTGCTGCGGGCCGGCCGCTACTGGATTCCCATGTGGTATTCAGGCAAGTCCCGCATTGCATACTGGGATGTCTTCTCGCGGCCGCAGGAGACGCCGAAGTTCGGCACGGGCGCACCCGGCACCTGGTGGTGGGATGCGGAAAAGGCCAAGCGTATCGGCATCACGGGCTGAGAAAGCGACAGATCTGAATGGCTGCATATATCGCCCGACGCCTCCTGCTGATGATTCCGACCATCCTCGGGATCCTCGCCATCTCCTTCATCATCGTGCAGTTCGCGCCCGGCGGCCCGGTGGAGCGCGTCATGGCGCAGCTGCAGGGGCTCGACCAGAATGGCAGCGCGCGCATTGGCGCCGGCGCCAACGACGTGGGCTCGGCCATCCAGCAATCGGCGGATGCGCGCTATCGCGGCTCACAGGGCCTCGACCCCAAGCTCATTGCCGAGCTTGAAAAGCAGTTCGGCTTCGACAAGCCCGCCACCGAGCGCTTCTACCTGCTGCTGAAGAACTATCTCACCTTCGACTTCGGCCGCAGCTATTTCCGCGATACGCCCGTGCTGCAGCTCATCAAGGAGAAACTGCCCGTCTCGGTCTCGCTGGGCCTCTGGATGACGCTGCTTTCCTATGGAATCTCCATCCCGCTCGGCATCAAGAAGGCTGTGCAGGACGGCTCGCGCTTCGATGTCTGGACCTCGGGCGTCGTGATCGTGGGCTATGCGATCCCGAGTTTCCTCTTTGCCGTGCTGCTGGTCATCGTCTTTGCAGGCGGCAGCTTCTGGCAGATCTTTCCCTCGCGCGGGCTCACATCCGACAACTGGTCGGATCTCACCTTCGCGGGCAAGGTGCTCGACTATCTCTGGCACATCGCCCTGCCGGTGACGGCGCTGGTGCTCGGCGCCTTCGCCACCTCGACCTTCCTGACGAAAAATTCCTTCCTTGACGAGATCCGCAAGCAATATGTGCAGACCGCGCGCATGAAGGGGCTCAACGAACGTCAGGTGCTCTACGGCCATGTGTTCCGCAATGCCATGATGATTGTCATCGCCGGCTTCCCCGGTGCCTTCGTCAGTGCCTTCTTCACCGGTTCCCTGCTGATCGAGAACATCTTCTCGCTCGACGGGCTTGGGCTGCTCACTTACCAGTCGGTGATGGATCGCGACTATCCGGTGGTCTTCGCCAATATCTACATCCTCTCCCTGCTCGGCCTCGTGGTGAACCTGATCTCCGATCTCACCTATACCTGGATCGATCCCCGCATCGATTTCGAGACGCGGGAGGTCTGAGGTGAGCGGCACGAACGAACTTGCGGCCACAGACTCGGCCCCACTGGCTCCCGCCTTGCCGCGCAGGGGCTTGCTGCACCTGACCCCGGTCAACCAGCGCCGCCTCGACAATTTCCGCCGCAACGGGCGCGGCTATTGGTCCTTCTGGATCTTCAGCATCCTTTTCATCCTGTCGCTCTTTGCAGAACTCATCGCCAACGACCGGCCGATCATGGCCTATTACAAGGGCGAGGTGCTCTTTCCGGTGGTCTTGAATTATCCGGAAGAGAAGTTCGGCGGCTTCCTCGCCGAGACCGATTACCGCGACCCGGTCATCGCCAACGAAATCTCCGCCCACGGCTGGATGCTGTGGCCGCCGATCCGCTATTCCTACCAGACGCGCAATCTCGACCTGCCAACGCCAGCTCCCTCCGCGCCAACTTGGTTGCTGAGCCAGGAGCAATGCGCGCCGGTTCTGCAACGCCTCTATCCAGACAGGCCCAAGGCCACCTGCGGCGATCTCGAGATGAACTGGCTCGGCACGGATGATTCTGGCCGCGATGTCACGGCGCGCCTCATCTATGGCTTCCGCATCTCCATCCTCTTTGGTCTCGTGCTCGCGTCGATCTCATCGGTCATCGGCATTTTCGCCGGCGCGCTGCAGGGCTATTTCGGTGGCTGGCTCGATCTCATCGCGCAACGCTTCATCGAGATCTGGTCGAGCCTGCCCCATCTCTACATCCTGATCATCGTCTCCTCGATCATCACGCCGAGCTTCTTCGTGCTACTGGGCATCCTGCTGCTGTTCTCCTGGGTGTCGCTGGTGCATGTGGTGCGCGCCGAATTCCTGCGCGCCCGCAATTTTGAGTATGTGAATGCGGCCCGCGCGCTGGGGCTCTCCAACGGCAAGATCATGTTCAAGCACCTGCTGCCCAATGCCATGGTGGCAACGCTGACCTTCCTGCCCTTCGTGGTGAATGCCTCGGTGACGACGCTCACCTCGCTGGATTTTCTGGGCCTCGGCCTGCCGCCGGGTTCGCCCTCGCTGGGCGAACTGCTGCTGCAGGGCAAGTCGAACCTGCAGGCGCCCTGGCTGGGCTTGACCGGCTTCTTCGTGATCGCACTCATGCTCTCCCTGCTGATCTTCGTGGGTGAAGCCGTGCGCGATGCCTTCGATCCGCGAAAGACCTACTCATGAGGGCGGCGATGATCGTGCCACACCACAACGCCCTCGTGATTTCCCTCTCCCGCTTGCGGGAGAGGGCGTGCGCCACGTCGAGGCCATTCCCATGACCGCGCCCCTTCTCGACGTCCGCGATCTCTCCATCGCCTTCACCCAGGGCGCGCGCACTGCGCTCGCGGTGGATCGCGTTTCCTTCACCCTGCAGCGCGGACGCACGCTGGCGCTGGTGGGGGAATCGGGCTCCGGCAAATCCGTCACGGCGCTCTCCATCGTGCGCCTGCTAGGCTCCACCTCCGCCAGCTATCCCTCCGGCGAAGTCTTCTTCAACGGCAAGGACCTGCTCAAGGCCGATGAGCCCGCGCTGCGCGCCGTGCGCGGCAACGAGATCACCATGGTGTTCCAGGAACCCATGACCTCGCTCAATCCGCTGCATCCCATCGAGAAGCAGATCGGCGAGATCCTTGAGCTTCACGGCATGCGCGGCGCGCAGGAGCGTCGCACCCGCATCATCGAGCTGCTGGAAGAGGTCGGCATCCGTGATCCGGCCTCGCGGCTCGGCGCCTTTCCGCACCAGCTCTCGGGCGGCCAGCGCCAGCGCGTCATGATCGCCATGGCGCTCGCCAACAGGCCTGATCTCTTCATCGCGGATGAGCCCACCACCGCGCTCGACGTGACCGTGCAGGCGCAGATCCTGAAGCTGCTGAAGGAGCTGCAGGGGCGGCTTGGCATGGCCATGCTCTTCATCACCCATGATCTGGGCATCGTGCGCAAGATCGCCGACGATGTCTGCGTCATGCAGCGCGGCAAGATCGTCGAGGCGGGCCCGACCGAGCAGGTCTTCGCCCATCCGCAACACCCCTATACGCAGGCGCTGCTGGCCGCGGAGCCCAAGGGCCAGCCGCCGGTGGCCGATGAGAGCGCACCCACGGTGATGTCCGCCGACAACCTGCGTGTCTGGTTCCCCATCAAGAGTGGATTCCTGCGCCGCACGGTCGATCACGTGAAGGCGGTCGATGGCGTGTCAATCAATGTGCGTGCCGGGCAGACGGTGGGTGTCGTGGGGGAATCGGGCTCCGGCAAGACGACGCTGGGCCTCGCCATGCTGCGCCTCATCCGCTCGGAAGGCCCCATCGCCTATCTGGGCAACCGCATTGACACCTTCGATTCCGATCAGATGCGCCCGCTCCGTCGCAACCTGCAGATCGTGTTTCAGGATCCCTATGGCTCGCTGTCGCCACGCATGTCGGTGGCCGAGATCGTGGAGGAGGGCCTGCTGGTCCAGAAGCGCGGCATGAGCTGGGAGCAGCGGCGGGAGATCGTCGCGCGCGCGCTGGCCGACACGGGCCTCGACCCCTCGGCCATGGATCGCTATCCGCATGAATTCTCCGGCGGCCAGCGCCAGCGGATCGCCATTGCGCGTGCCATGGCACTGGAGCCCGACTTCGTGGTGCTGGACGAGCCAACCTCGGCGCTCGACATGTCGGTGCAGGCGCAGATTGTGGACCTGCTGCGCGACCTGCAGAAGCGCCGCAACCTCGCCTATATGTTCATCAGCCATGACCTGAAGGTGGTACGTGCGCTAGCCACAGATCTCATCGTCATGCGCCACGGCAAGGTGGTAGAGTCAGGCCCGGCGGCCGCGATCTTTGCCGCACCCCAGAGTGATTACACGCGCGCCCTGTTCGCCGCGGCCTTCAACATCGAAGCCGACCGGACAGGCGTCGTCAGCCAGTAGGACATGTCGTGCCCCGCGCCCTTCTCCTCGTGCTCGACTCCTTCGGCTGCGGCGGCGCGCCGGATGCGGGGCTGTTTGGTGATGCGGGGGCGGATACGCTCGGCCACATCGCCACCGCCGCCGCCATCGGCAAGGCGGATCGCGCGGGGCTACGGCACGGACCGCTGAAGATGCCCTTCCTCGACAGCCTCGGCCTTGGCCGCGCGGCGGCCATGGCCAGCGGTCACCGTCCGCCGGGCCTTGAGTCGCAGGCAGCCCCCGTGGGCGCCTGGGGCTATGGGGTCGAGCAGTCCAAGGGCAAGGACACGCCCTCGGGCCACTGGGAGATTGCGGGCGCGCCGGTCTCCTTCGCCTGGGGCTATTTCCCAGATTCCCGCCCGAGCTTCCCGCCCGGCCTCGTTGAGGCGCTGGTGCGCGATGGCGAGCTGCCGGGCATCCTGGGGGACTGCCATGCCTCCGGCACCCAGATCATCGAGGACTTGGGTCCCGAGCATCTGCGCACGGGCAAGCCCATCGTCTATACGTCCGTCGATTCCGTGCTTCAGATCGCCGCCCACGAGGAACACTTCGGGCTTGAACGCCTCTACGAGCTCT
The DNA here is from genome assembly GCA_903889985.1 of uncultured Hyphomicrobiales bacterium. GTDB lineage: Bacteria > Pseudomonadota > Alphaproteobacteria > Rhizobiales > Beijerinckiaceae > Terripilifer. The sequence continues at coordinate 7,977 of CAISZN010000672.1, forward strand.
GCCGCATCGCGCGCAGCCTGTGCGATCCGCTGATGATCGGGCGTGTCATCGCGCGGCCCTTCGTGGGCGATGCGCCGGGCCAGTTCCGCCGCACGCCCAACCGCAAGGATTTCGCCGTGCCACCGACGGATGGCAACATCCTCGACCGGGCAGCCGATGACCGCCGGGCCGTGATCTCCATCGGCAAGATCGGCGACATCTTCGCCCATCGCAACACGGGCGAGGAGATCAAGGGCGCAGGCCATGCGGATCTCATCGAGAAGACCATTGCTGCCCTGACGCACCTGCCCGATGGCGGGCTCATCTTCGCCAATTATCTCGATCTCGACACGGACTTTGGCCATCGCCGCGACGTGCCGGGTGCGGCCGCCTGCCTCGAGGATTTCGACACGCGCATGGCGTCGCTGGCGCGCCTGCTGCAGCCGGGCGATCTCGCGGTGATCACCGGCGACCATGGCAACGATCCCACCTGGCGCGGTACGGACCACACCCGTGAATGCGTGCCCATCATCGCCTTCGGGCCGGATGTGCAGCCTGGTTCCATTGGCCGGCGCGGCACCTTCGCCGACATCGGCGCGACCCTTGCAAAGCATCTGGGCCTTGCGCCTCCCATCAGCGGGAGAGCGTGGTGGTAAGGTTCGACACGGGCTGCCCCTGCTGCAACCGCGAGTATTACGATTACGAGGAGTGGCTCATGTCTGGCGTGACGGTGGTGGGTCATCCACTGGTGCAGCACAAGCTGACGCTGATGCGCGAGACGACGTGCTCGACCAAAAGCTTCCGCCAGCTTGTCAACGAGGTCGGCACGCTGCTCTGCTATGAGGTCACCCGCGACCTGCCGCTGGAAAAGCGCACCATCCAGACACCGCTCGCCGAAATGCAGGCGCCGGTCATCGCTGGCAAGAAGCTCGTCTTCGCCCCCATCCTGCGTGCGGGCGTGGGGTTCCTCGACGGCATGCTCGATCTCGTACCGTCCGCGCGGGTGGCGCATATCGGCCTCTACCGCGATCCTGTGACGCTGGAAGCGGTGAAATACTACTTCAAGGCACCTGCAGACGTGGCCGATCGGCTCGTGATCCTGATGGATCCCATGCTCGCCACCGGCCACTCCGCCGTGGCGGCGGTGAAGCTGCTGAAGGAGAGCGGCGCCAGGGACATCCGCTTCGTCTGCCTTCTGGCCGCGCCCGAGGGCATCGAGGAGCTGCGCTGCGCCCATCCCGACGTGAAGGTCTGGACGGCAGCCATCGACAGCCACCTCAACGACCACGGCTACATCGTGCCCGGCCTTGGCGACGCCGGCGACAGGATGTTCGGCACGAAGTGAGGACAGGCTCGCTGCCTGCCACTCCCTCTCCCCGCCGCAGGTGGGGAGAGGGCAGGGGTGAGGGGCCCTGCGATTTCCTCGCCGGTCAGAGCAGAACCGCAGCGCCCTCACCCTGACCCTCTCCCGCACGCGGGAGAGGGAAGGTGCCCGTCATTCCATTCACCCTCCCCAGCGAAAACCGTCGCCTCCCGGCTGCGCCCTTGCTAGAAGGGCCCCGATCCTGATGGAGAAGGACGCGTGAGCCAGAGCCCGATACCTCCCACCGACACCGTGCCCGAACGCGAGGCCCGGCTGATCGCCCATCTCGTGGGGGCGGGCTATCGGCGCGCCGAGCCGCCGATCCTGCAGCCAGCCTCGATCTTCCTCGACCTGTCGGGGGAGGACATTCGCGGCCGGATCTTCCTGACCAGCGATGCCAGCGGCAACGAACTCTGCCTGCGGCCCGAATATACGATTCCCGTCTGCCGGGCCTATCTGGCCTCCGCAGAAGCGGGCAAGGCGGCGGCCTTCTCCTACCTTGGCCCGGTCTTCCGCGCCCGCATGGGGGCTGCCCCGGAATTCCGGCAGGCCGGCCTTGAGAGCTTCGGGCGCACCGACCGCGAGGCGGCGGATGCCGAGATCCTGACCCTCTCGCTGGAAGCCGCCAGCGCCGATGGCCGGCAGCTGGCCGTGCGCATGGGCGATACGGGCCTCTTCAACGCCCTGCTCGATGCGCTGGCCCTGCCCACAGCCTGGCTGCGCCGCATCCGCCGCGGGCATATGCGCGGCCAGAGCCTCGCGGCCATCCTCGCCGAGCCGGGCAACGGCCAGTCCACCGCCGATCACTCGGGCGTGCTCGCCGCGCTGGAAGGTGTCGACAAGCAGGGCGCCCGCGCGCTGGTGCAGGACCTGCTGACCATCGCCGGCATTTCGGCGGTCGGTGGCCGTTCCGCCAGCGAGATCGCCGAGCGTTTCCTCGAGCAGGCGGCCATGAAGACCGACACGGGCATCGGCGAAGACCGTCGCGCCGTGCTCGAGCAATTCACCGCCATCAGCGGCGATCCCGACAACGCCTCGGTCAAGCTGCGCGCGCTGGCGAAGTCGGCCAAGCTCGACATTGGTGCTGCGCTCGACAGCTTCGATGCACGTTCCGGCTTCATCGCTGCGCGCGGGCTCGATGTGTCGAAGATCGCCTTCAGCGCGAGCTTCGGCCGCAACCTCGATTACTATACCGGCTTCGTCTTCGAGGCGCGCGATGCGGCCTCGCCCGAGGGGCGGCCGCTGGTGGGCGGCGGGCGCTATGACCGCCTGCTGCGCACACTGGGAAGTACGAGCGACATTCCCGCCGTCGGCGCCGCCATCTGGTGCGACCGCCTCTTTGATGCGGGAGCCTGAGACATGAGCACAGTCCCCTTCACCCTCGCCGTGCCCTCCAAGGGGCGCCTGCAGGAAAACGCCAACAGCTTCTTCGCCCGCGCCGGTCTCACTGTCGTGCAGGGGCGCGGCGCGCGCGATTATCGCGGCACACTCGCTGAACTGCCGGGTGTCGAAGTTGCCTTCCTCTCCGCATCGGAAATTGTCTCGCAGCTTGCAGCGGGCGCCGTCCACATGGGCGTCACCGGCGAGGATCTCGTGCGCGAGCAGGTGCCTGATGCGGATGCGCGCATGGAGCTGCTGACGCCGCTGGGCTTTGGCCATGCCAATGTGATCGTCGCCGTGCCGCAGGCCTGGATCGACGTGCGCACCATGGCGGACCTCGAAGACGTCGCTGCCGCCTTCCACGCCCGGCGCGGCCAGCGCATGCGGGTGGCGACGAAATATGTGAACCTGACACGCGAATTCTTCGCGCAGAACGGCGTCACCGACTACCGCATCGTCGAGAGCCTTGGCGCCACCGAGGGCGCGCCTGCGGCCGGTCAGGCGGAACTCATCGTCGACATCACCACCACGGGCGCAACCCTGCGCGCCAATGCGCTGAAGGTGCTCGATGATGGCGTCATGCTGCGTTCGGAGGCCAATCTCGTTGCCTCGCTGAATGCGGACTGGAACGAGCAGACGCTCGCCACTGCCCGCGCCATCCTGCTGCGCATCTCGGCCGAAGAAAATGCCCGCACCTCGCGCGAAGTCCGCACCCTTGTCGCCAATGGCGCAGCGGTGGCGAAGGAAGCCGAAGAGCGCTTTCAGGCACGCGCCATGTTTGGTCTCATCAGCGAAGGCCCGCTGCGGCTCATCTGCCCTAGGAAGCGCGTGGCCGAGCTCGCCGACTGGCTGATCTCGAAGGGCGCCGACCATGTGAGCGTCGCGCCGCTGGAATATATCTTCAGCGCCCGCAACGAACTGTTCGAAAAGCTGCAGGGACGGCTGGCGGGCTAGCTCGGGACTTCCCGGCTCCTGCCGCGCGTCTGTCCCCCATTATCGCGCCCAGAGAACCGGCACCTCCGATATGGCGCGCATCGCCAGATCGGCAGTTGCCAAGGCGCAATTGGCATTCAGACATTGGGCAACCAGCATCCGGTCGAACGGATCGCGGTGGGCCCAGTCGAGTGACCGGGCGCGTTCCGCATCGGCTGCGGAGATTGGCAATGGATCGAAGCCATTTGCTTGAATGGACCTGGCGGGCGAACCGCTGAAACGCAGCTTTCCAATCTGTCGTTTGATCGCGATTTCCCAAACGGACGCGGCGCTCACGTAGATCCTGTTGGTCGGGTCTGCGATGCGTTGCTTCAAATCGAGGGCAAGCTGCGGATCATTCGCGTCCCACCAAAGGAAGACATGGGTATCGAGCAGAATATCCATCAGTCGCCGTCAAACATCCGTTCAATCTCGCGCGATGGCGCATCGAAGTCTTCGGCCAGCCATTCGAGCTTCATCGTCCCGGCAGGCTTGCGCTTGCGGGCGCGCACAGCCAGCGGAACGAGCCGGGCCTTGGCCACGCCATTCTTGGCAATGACCACTTCCTCGCCTGCCGCCGCTGCCTCGACGAGGGCGGAGAGCTGTGTCTTGGCTTCGTAGATATTGACCGTCTTGACCATGCAGAAAGAATGCTCCCCTTGACCAACCTGGTCAAGGCTTGAGCGGTTTTGCCCTGGACCTCCCGGCTCCTGCCGCACAGCCATGTCTTCGCGCAACCCGGGCGGACGCGGACGTCCGCGGGCCAGCGCGCCCGGTGCGCCACCGCACATCCTCAATACGGGACTGGCCCTAGGGTTCTCTCACACCGGACGTCACGTCCGAACCCGGACAGGAGAGACACCCATGACCATCGCTCGCAAGACCATCGCAGCCACCCTCGCCGCCGTGATCCTCGGCGTGGCCATGCTGGCTTCCGCAGCCCCGGCCTCAGCTCGCGGCTTCCATCGTTCTTATGGCTACCATCGTCATTGGGGCCCGGGCCTTGGCCTGGCCGCTGGTGCCCTCGCCCTCGGTGCCATCGCTGCTGGTTCCACCTATTACGGCGACTGCTACATCACCCGCCGCCCGGTGCGGAACTATTACGGCAATGTGGTCGGCTGGCGCCGGGTCCGCGTCTGCAACTGATCTTCGGTAGCCCCTGCCGCCGGCCTTCTCTCGCCGGCTGGACAGGCCGGCCCCCGGTCCAGCGGACCGGGGGCTTTCCGTTTGGGCTGCAGCCGTGGCATGAAGCAATCACGAACCTGAACCTGGGGACCAAGACCCATGATCCGTCGCGCTGCTGCTGCCGCCTGCCTTCTCCTCCTTGCGGGGAGCGCCGATGCGGCCACCCGTCGCCAGCACCAGCCGCAGCCAGGCGAGAAGCCGCAGGCAGCCCCCGCCTGGGAAAAGACCTTCCCGACCGGCGTGACCTTCGTGCTGCGCGAGATGAACGGCAAGCCGGTGGCTCGCACCAGCGATGCAACCCTGCTCATCGATTCCGCCTATCGCGGCCATGGCGCTGCCGGCTGCAACAACTGGACGGCGACCGTCTGGCCGGTGCGCGGTCAGCGCCTCGTGGCCGGCGGCTTCAGCCTGACCCGCAAGACCTGCCCGGGCGGGGCCGTGGCCTTCCAGAACGCCTATCTTTCCGTCCTGGGCGCCGGCGCCACATGGGATCTGGTCAACGACGATCTCGTCGTGAAAAGCCCGCGCGGTGTGCTGAAGTTCCAGCGCGGGCTGTGAACGGGGCGAACTGCCGAGAGGCTCACGCAGCTCGCGAGCGAATGATGACCCAAGAAGCAAAGGCTCGTTTGTCTTTGGGATCACAGGCCAGAAATCGTGTAATTGCATCCTGAACAATCGTTCGATCATTCAGGATGGCTGATTTATAGAATCGAATATAGGGATTGTAGTCCGCTTCGTGCCGCTTGATCTGTGCGTTCACGAAGACTGAGCCGAAATTGGCGATGTCGGGTGGAAACTTGCTGAGGATCTTTGCATTCGTGCACTGCGCCTTGGCATATCCATGATCAACCGCACGATAAATCTGCACCCATGCATGTTTGCTCGATGCCTTGCCTCTTCTTCCGATGAGCATGTCGGCGCAGCTGTTCGCCAGAGCGTGGAACATGGCGTAGTACAAGCTGCTGTAGGCACGGCGTAGGAAAACCTGCCGTGGCTTTCCCCTGTTTGCCACGACCAGATGATCCACGACCAAAAGAAGGTCTTCAGGGTTCAGCGAGGCCTCCGCTCAAATTCTTTTTTCGCAATAAAACTGACGAGCGGAAATCCATCGATCCTGTTCTGATCGAATGCTCGTCGAAGCTTGAGGCCGAAGCTGGACATGGACTCCCGCTCAGCCGTCCCGTTCAAAATGATTTTAACGTCAATGACATTCTCGGCATGCTCGCCATCGGCCATGGAAACTTCCACCGACGACACGATCTCCGGCCGGAAGTTTTCCCGGACCGATGCCTCGATGATCGATTTCAGATCGGCTGTCTCAATGATCATGACCGAGCCTGCTGCTTGCTCATGCCGATTGTGGATGCTGCCGCATGGAATTTGTCAATGCAGCAGGCTTGCGGCGCCCAAAATGTCTGATTGCAACCGCTTTTGAACGCCGCCCATTTTATTCAGCCAGAGGCAGCTGACCCTACTCTCCCGCCCCCTTCTCACCGCCCACTGGCGTCGGCACAAAGCCGCCGTTGCCGTCGGGATGCATCTCGATGCGCCGATCATGGAAAGCGGCGAGCGTCGAGCGGTGGCCGATGGAGACGATGGTGG
>CAISZN010000673.1 GCA_903889985.1 uncultured Hyphomicrobiales bacterium
CATCCAGTGCCTTGAGTGCAACGCTTTCGTCCTTTGCAGCCGCAGTCAGGGCGGTCTCGGCAAATTCGATGATCTGATCAACGCTGGCGGTCATGCGCTGAAAAGACAGGGAGCGCTGCTTGTCGAAGATCGAGGCCTTGTTGTCCCTGGAGGCAGCCTCGATCTGCTTGGCGGTCGCAATCACGCGTTCCGCGCTCTGCTTCAGCTTGTCGAGAAGGTCGGCCAGCTTGGGATCGGAGGTCTTGAAGTTGGCAAGGAGCCGGCCGGTATCGCTGTTGGCGAAGTCCATGTTGCCCTTGAAGGGTGCGTCGAAGCGGATCGACTCCTCGAGGTTGGCAACCCAGCGCGCATGGTTGGACTTCAGCATATAGGCATAGCTGGGCAGGTCCCAGGAGCGGCCGTCCACGCGGAAGTGGTAGAGTGTGCGGTTGGCGTGGGCTGCGAGCGCGCGCTGGATGCTCGTCTCAAACCCGGGCAGGAGGGAATAGACCTTGGTCACTGAATCGATCGCCGGACCATCGGTCGGTGCAGCTATCCTTGGCGCTCCGGAGAGATTCGCCAGGACCTTTGCCGAGGGAGATTTCTGGAATGCTTCCGTATCGGCACCCAGCCTCAGCTGCTCGATATACATGCGCGCGACGGGCAGCGATGCGGTGATTGATCGCTCGACGTCCGGCAAGGCCTTGTCTGAGCCGATGGCCTTCTGAAGGTTGTATTTGATGCTGTCGAATTGATCGCCGGCGGCTGACTTGACGAGCAGCACCGCAAGATCCGACTGGATCAGGTTATCGACTGTTGAAGCAGTAATCTGGCCAGCGCCTAGTGCCACAACGGCACCCAGGGAAGTAGCGGTCAGGATGGCTGCAAGCCCACCCATCAGTTTCGAGCGGATAGACTTGAACATCTTGATCGCTATTCCCTGGACTGTTTGTTGAAATGAAAGCGCTCAGAGGCCGGAGCCTTAGTTGGACGCCGTCACATAGGCTTCGATCTTGGCGGCGTGCTGCAGAACTTCAACGAGTTCGCCCTTGGCCTCTTCAAGATCCTGCTTGTCCTTGGTGACGCTGTAATCCTTGAAGAAGGCATAGGCGCGAGCAGGATGAACGACGGCGTCGAGGTAGTTGCGGGCGGTAGCAAACTGATCGAGCTGCTTGAGCGGGAGGCCGATCTTGTCAGCCGCATTGCCTTCGTCGCCCCAGGCTTCCTCGATCTCTTCAGCCTTCATCGACTTCATCTTTTCAGCGGAGTCGACCACGAGCTTCATCAGAGGTGCATATTTGGGTTCCTTGGCGGCGAATTCCTTGCAGCCTTCGATGCCAATCTGCATTTCCTTCTGGAAGCGATCGAGCGAAGCGGGCATGTCCTTGATGTCACCGCTCAGGATTTCCTGAATGGAGTCCTTCACGAGACCCTTGTAGGTGGCGGTATCCATGGCGTTTGCGCAGGAGACGCTGGCGGCGAGCGCAAAGGCACCTGCGAAGAGGCGGGAGAAGGTGGTCATATGAACCTCGATGTAATCAAAGGGGCATTCCGGGATGCCCCGGAAACGGACTGCCAATGCGTCCGTGAGACCTAAGTTTAACGAAATCTCTTATGGTCCAGTTAAAGGCGTAACCCGTAAGCGGGAGCCATGCGTTATGGATTTGTATATGATTCAACGTCGTGCGCCGGCAGGGCGGATCACGCAATTTGGAAAACTGCCTAAAACTCAAAGAAAATTGTTACATTGCTTACATTTGCGCCCAGCGGGGAACGCGTCCCCGCTGGTTACAAATTGTTGACTATAAGCTCAGCAATTGAGTCCCCGCCGCTTCAGCGCGAGAACTTCTTGTACTTCATGCGGTGCGGAATGATGCTGTCGATCCCCAGGCGACGCTTCTTGTCTTCCTCATAGTCCTGGAAGTTGCCCTCGAACCATTCCACATGGCTGTCGCCTTCGAAGGCTAGGATGTGGGTGGCGATACGGTCGAGGAAGAAGCGATCATGGGAGATGATGACGGCGCAGCCGGCGAAGTCGGTCAGGGCGTCTTCCAGCGCGCGCAGGGTGTCGACGTCGAGATCGTTGGTGGGCTCGTCGAGCAGCAGCAGGTTGGCGCCGCTTTTCAACATCTTGGCCAGATGCACGCGGTTGCGCTCACCACCCGAGAGCATGCCGACCTTCTTCTGCTGGTCGGCGCCCTTGAAGTTGAAGGTCGAGCAATAGCCGCGTGAATTGATCTCGCGCTTGCCCAGATAGATGATGTCATTGCCGCCTGAGATTTCCTCCCAGACGTTCTTGTTGTTGTCGAGCGCATCGCGCGACTGGTCGACATAGCCGAGCTTCACCGACTCGCCGATCTTGATGACACCGGCATCGGGCTTTTCCTGGCCGGTGATCATGCGGAAGAGGGTGGTCTTGCCCGCCCCGTTGGGGCCGATGACGCCGACGATGCCACCGGGCGGCAGCTTGAAGGAGAGATTCTCGATCAGCAGCTTGTCACCGAAGGCCTTCGAGAGGTTCTCGAAGTCGATGACGTTGTTGCCCAGGCGCTCGGCCACCGGAATGATGATCTGCGCGGTGGAAGGGGCCTTGTCGTTCTGCTTGGCCAGCAGGTCATCGTAGCGCTGGATGCGGGCTTTCGACTTGGCCTGGCGGGCCTTGGGGCTGGACGCAATCCACTCGCTCTCGGCTTCCAGCGCGCGCTGGCGCGCCTCGTCCTCGCGGCCTTCCTGGGCGAGGCGCTTCTGCTTCTGGGTTAGCCAGCTCGAATAGTTGCCTTCATAGGGGATGCCGCGGCCGCGATCGAGCTCGAGGATCCAGCCGGTGACATTGTCGAGGAAGTAGCGGTCATGGGTCACGATCAGGATCGCGCCGGGATAGTTGCGCAGATGGCCTTCGAGCCAGTTCACCGTCTCGGCATCGAGATGGTTGGTCGGTTCGTCGAGCAGCAGCAGCTCGGGCTTTTCGAGCAGCAGCTTGCACAGCGCCACGCGACGGCGCTCACCGCCCGAGAGATTTCCGACTTCCCAGTCGTCGGGCGGGCAGGAGAGGGCGTCCATGGCCTGCTCGACCTGGCTGTCGAGATCCCACAGGCCCTGCGCCTCGATCTCATCCTGCAGGCGGGTCATTTCGTCGGCAGTCTCGTCCGAATAATTCATGGCGAGATCGTTGTAGCGGTCGAGGATGGCCTTCTTGTCCGCGACGCCCAGCATGACATTGCCGCGCACGTCGAGGGTGGGATCGAGCTGGGGCTCCTGCGGCAGGTAGCCGACGCGCGCGCCCTCCGCCACCCAGCCATCGCCTGTGAATTCCTTGTCGATGCCGGCCATGATGCGCAGCAGGGTCGACTTGCCCGAGCCGTTCACGCCGAGCACGCCGATCTTGGCGTCCGGATAGAAGGACAGGTGGATGTTCTCGAGGACCTTCTTGCCGCCGGGATAGGTCTTGTTGAGACCCTGCATATGATAAACGAACTGCCGCGCCATGGGGCTCAAATCCTCGGAAGAGTGGGGTTAAGGCCTTTTATATGGGGGCGATGTCGCGGTCCAGTGAGGGGCTGCGCGAACCCACTCGCAGGACGAGCACGCTCCCTCTCCCCGCCGCAGGTGGGGAGAGGGCCGGGGTGAGGGGCTCTTGCGATTTCCTCGCGGCTGAGAGGAGAACCGCAGCGCCCTCACCCTGACCCTCTCCCGCAAGCGGGAGAGGGAACGCGCCCGATCACACTTGATCTGCCCCATTCAGGGACTTTCAGCACACAGGCAGAACGAAGCCTGTCCGAATCGGGATGGGCGGAAAAGGCCGAAACTCAGGGCCGAAGGTCCAGCGCAATCAGGGACGGCACAGCCCCAGTCGCGCAACATGGTGAAGGCTTTTCCAGATCCCCGATGCGCCAGCTGCCCCATCGCGGGACTTTCAGCACAGGGCCGGAACGAAGCCTGTCCGAATCGGGAGAAGCAGAATCGGGCGCAGCCCGGCGATCCAGGTCCAGCGAAATCCAGGTCCCTGCGGCTCATGTCGCGCAACATGGTGAATGAACGGACCAGAGCGCCCGTCGCGACCTGCCTCATCGCGGGACTTTCGGCACGTGGGCAGAACGAAGCTTGTCCGAATCAGGATTGGCGAGAACCGGACGGCCAATCCCTGCCAGCCGGTTAACGGGGCAGAGCCGGCCCTCCGGGCCTCATCGTGGCCAGGGAAGTGCCTGCGACGCAGGCATTTTTCCCGATTTCCACCCTTCATTAACCTTAACGGCGTCTGATGGTGGATGGACGGGAAGTGTCCCGTTTCGACTCGCTCGTTCCGTTGACGCCCATATAGTCCCATGCTATCCCAAATCATCCCGTTACGAGTTCGGTGCACAGCGGCGCATCCCACGTCTCGCCTCTCAGGCGAGCGGTCGGTTCGTCCTGCGCAGTCTCAGGCGGGGGCTTCGAGTGAACCGGCGCTCCTTGCGCGCCGGATGAGTGGGTCCCTTGGAACGTTTCGTCTCGCACTTCACCAACCGGCTCGATGCCAAGGGCCGGGTTTCCATCCCGGCGCCATTCCGGGCGGTGCTGGCGCGCGACGGATTCGAGGGGCTCTACGTTCATCCGTCTCTGGATGCAGAGGCGCTGGACTGTGGTGGGAATGCGCTGCTGCGGGAGATCGACGGGTTGCTCGGCACCCTGTCGCCCTATTCGGAGGAGCGCGACATGTTCTCGACGGCTCTGCTGGGCACCAGCGAGGTGCTCAAGGTGGATACGGAAGGGCGCATGATCCTCACCGACACGCTGAAGGCCTATGCGGGGATCTCCACCGAGGTCACCTTCGTGGGGCAGGGACACAAGTTTCAGATCTGGGAGCCAGGGCGTTTCCGCGCACATCTGGAGGAGGCCAAAATCCGGGTGCGCGACCTGCGGAAACACCTCAGCTCCCGACATGCGGCTGCACCCCAGCCGCAACCTCAAGGAGCACGGGAATGACGCCGGGCAGCGGCGACGAGGCCACTCGCGCCGCAGGCGGACCTGCCCGACACGTTCCCGTGCTTCTCGATGAGGTTCTGGAGGCTTTGGCGCCACGCGCCGGCAGCCACATTCTCGACGGCACCTTTGGAGCAGGCGGCTATACGCGGGCGCTGCTGGCGGCTGCCGAGACACGCGTCATTGCACTTGATCGCGATCCCACCGCCATTGCCAACGGGCAGGAGCTTGTTGCTGCGAGTGCTGGCCGTCTGACGCTGGTCAAGACGCGCTTCTCCCGGCTCGATGAAGTGGTCGAGGACCTTGGCCTTGATGGGCTCGATGGGGTGACGCTCGACATCGGCGTTTCCTCCATGCAGCTCGACGAGGCGATCCGCGGGTTCTCGTTCCGCAATGACGGCCCGCTCGACATGCGCATGGAAAATGCTGGTCCAAGCGCCGCCGATCTCGTCAATGAGGCGAGCGAGGAGCGGCTGGCGGACATCCTCTATTATTACGGCGAGGAGCGGCTGGCGCGGAAGATCGCGCGCGCCCTTGTCAACGATCGCAAGGCCAAGCCCTTCACCTCGACACGCCAGCTTGCTGAACTCGTCGGGCGCCTGGTGCCGCACAAGCCCACCGAAATTCATCCCGCGACACGGACCTTCCAGGCCCTGCGCATCGCGGTGAACGATGAGCTTGGCGAACTTGTCAGCGCGCTGGTTGCGGCAGAGAAGGCGCTGAAGCCCGGCGGGCGGCTGGCCGTCGTCACCTTCCATTCGCTCGAAGACCGCATCGTGAAGCAGTTCTTCGCCGCGCGCTCGGGACGTGGACAGGCGCGCTCGCGCCTGCTGCCGGGGGAGCCCGTGCCGCCGCCGCCGACCTTCGATCTCGTGGGCCGCCAGCCGGTGGCGCCGGGCGAAGAAGAGACAAAGCGCAATCCGCGCGCGCGCTCCGCCAAGCTGCGCACGGGCGAGCGCAACGAGACACCGGCCCGCGGGGCCGATGACGCCATTCGCGCGCTTGCCGCGCTCCCTGATCACGAACGGAAAGGTCGCTGAATGCTGCGCTACCTCAACATCGTGCCCATCGTCGCGCTGCTCGGCTGCGCGGTCTATGCCTATGCGATCAAATACGAGACCATGCGCTACTCAGCCGAAATCGTGAAGGCCGAGCATGCCATCCAGCGCGAGCGCGATGCCATTTCCATGGCGCGCGCCGAATGGGCGCATCTGAGCCGCCCGACGCGCATGCAGGCCCTCGCAGACCAGCATCTCGACCTCGTCAACATTACGGTCGACCAGATCGTGAAGGTGTCCGATCTGCCTGACCATGCAGCCCGCGTCGATACAATCGGAAGGAAGCTCGAGTCGCTTGGCCTGTCCGAGCCCACGGCGACGCCGCGCGATGAGCGTGCGGCAACCAGCCGTTCCGTCACTCCCTCGTCCACCACGCGCTAAGAAGAGGACTGCGTCCCATGAGCGCTCAGGACCACCCGCAGGGCAACATGCATCACGACCACGAGGTCTATGACGTGGATGAGGCAGAGCGCAACGCGCCGCCACCACCGTCCCTTGGCCAGCGCTTCATGGCGGGTTTTCGTGCGCTCATGCGCACGCGGCTCGACAAGAGTACCTGGCGCATTCGCCTTGTCGCGCTTGGCTTTGCCAGCATCTATCTCGTGATCTGCGGCAAGCTCGTCTATCTTGGCTTCAAGCCGGATACGCAAAGCCTGCGCCGCGTGGCATCGGAGGCCGTGTCGCGGGCACGCCCCGACATTCTCGACCGCAACGGCGAGATCATGGCAACTGACCTCAAGGTCATGTCAGTCTTTGCCGAGCCGCGCCGCATCATCGACAAGGACGAGGCGGTGGAGATGCTCACCGCTGTCCTGCCCGACGTCAATTCCAAGGAATTGCGTGAGCGCCTTGGCTCGCGCAAGGGGTTCGTCTGGGTCAAGCGCGCCATCACGCCCAAGGAGCAGGAAGAGGTCTTCCGCCTCGGCTTGCCGGGGATCAGCTTCCTGCCGGAGAACAAGCGCGTCTATCCAAACGGACCGCTGGCAGCCCATGTGCTTGGCTTTGCCAATGTCGACAATATCGGCATCGCCGGCATGGAAAAATATATCGACGGGCAGGGGATCGGCGAACTGTCCGATGTGGGCTTCCGCATCGATCCGGGTGATCTCAAGCCGGTGCAGCTGTCCATCGACATGCGCGTGACCCATGCGGTGCGCGATGAGCTCGTGCGCGGCATCGACAAGTTCAAGGCCAAGGGAGGCGCTGCAGCCATCCTCGACGTGAACACGGGCGAGGTGATCGCCTTTGCGAGCTATCCCGACTATGACCCGAACAATCCTCCGAACTTCGGCGCGACCGATGCCGAGACCAAGGAGAAGAACAAGACGCTCATCAACCGCCTGACGGTGGGCACCTACGAGATGGGCTCGACCTTCAAGGCCATCTCCATTGCCATGGCGCTGGAAGCCAACAAGGTCAACCTGAACTCCCGCGTCGATGCACGCGACTCCCTGCGTTATGGCGGCTTCACCATCCACGACTTCCACGCCCAGCATCGCGTGCTGAGCGTGCCGGAGGTCTTCACCTATTCCTCCAACATCGGCACCGCGCGCATGGCACTGATGGTGGGCGTTGAGGGTCACAAGGCCTTCCTGCGCAAGATGGGCCAGCTTGACCGGCTCTACACGGAGCTGCCTGAAAGCGCGGCACCCATTGTTCCGCGCAGCTGGGGTGAGCTGAACACCATCACCATCGCCTTCGGCCAGGGCATCAACGTGGCGCCCATGCAGGCGATGATGGCCGTGGGTGCGCTCAGCAACGGTGGGTTGATGATCAAGCCAACCTTCCTCAAGCGCAGCGAGGAGGATGCCAAGGCCAATGCCACGCGGATCGTGCGTCCGGAAACCTCCGAAGCCCTGCGTTATCTCATGCGCCTCAACGCAGAGAAGGGCTCGGCCAAGGCTGTCGACATCCGCGGCTATTTCGTTGGCGGCAAGACCGGCACGGCAGACAAGATCGTGCACGGCCACTATGCCAAGGATCGCGTCTTCACGACCTTCATGGCCATCGCGCCATCCGACAAGCCGAAGTATCTGTTCCTGACGCTCATGGATGAGCCGCAGGCCCTGCCCGAGACCCATGGCTATCGCACGGCGGCATGGAATTCGGGCTCGGTGACCGGCAAGGTGATTGAACGCGTCGGACAGTTGCTTGACCTGCCGCCCCGCCTTGATCTGCCGACACAGCCCTTCCCGCTGCTGGCCAAGCTTGGCTACGGCTATGTCAACACGCCTGCGGCGAAGGGGAACTGACGTGATCCGACTGGGCGATCTCCTTCCCCATGCTGGCCTCGATGCCCGCACTGCGGACCGGACCATCGCCGGGCTGACGGCCGACAGCCGTGCAGCCAAACAGGATTTTGCTTTCTTCGCCGTGCCGGGCACCAAAAGCGATGGCCTGTCCTTCGCGCCTTCAGCCATCGCGAATGGCGCCAGCGTTGTTGTGGCGGAGCGTGTGCCTGATGCGCCGATGCCAGGCATCACCTTCGTGCAGGTGGCCAATGTGCGCCAGTCGCTCTCGCAGGCTGCGGCTCATTTTTACCCGCGCCAGCCGCAGGTGATTGCGGCTGTGACGGGCACGAGCGGCAAGACGTCTGTTGCCGCCTTCACACGGCAGATCTGGGCGCATCTGGGCCATCGTGCGGCAGCCCTTGGCACCACAGGTGTCATTCGCCCGGACGGTTCCACCTATGGTTCGCTGACGACGCCTGATCCGATCACCCTGCATCGCGTGCTCGATGAGCTGGCAGGCGAGAAGATCACCCATCTTGCCATGGAAGCCTCGTCCCACGGGCTCGACCAGTTTCGGCTTGATGGCGTGCGGCTGGCGGTTGCCGGCTTCACCAATCTCTCGCGCGACCATCTCGACTACCATCCGGACATGGAGTCCTATTTCGCTGCCAAGATGCGGCTGTTTCAGGACCTCCTGCCACCCGGTGCGACGGCGGTGGTGGATGCGGACAATGATCATGCGCAGGCGGCAGCTGATGTGGCGCGGGCACGTGGGCTTTTCGTGCTGACGACAGGCGAGAACGGCGACGGGATCAGGCTCCTGTCCTTGCGGGCAGAACCCAGCATTACTCATTTGTCGCTCGATCATGGCGGACATCGCTATGACGTCACGCTGCCGCTGTCTGGTCGCTTCATGGTGGCCAATGCGCTGGTGGCGGCAGGTCTTTGCATCGGCTCGGGCAGTGACCCGGCGCGGGTCTTTGCCGCGCTGGAGGATCTGCATGGTGCGCCGGGACGCCTTGAGCGCGTCGGCGAGCGCCATGGCGCGCCGGTCTTTGTCGATTATGCCCATAAGCCCGATGCGCTGGAAAAGGTGCTGACTGCCCTGCGACCTCTGGCGAGCGGACGCTTGATCGTTGTCTTCGGCTGCGGCGGGGATCGCGATCCGGGCAAGCGCGCGATCATGGGGGCCATTGCTGCGCGCGATGCCGATGTGGCCATCGTGACCGATGACAATCCGCGCTCGGAAGATCCGTCGAAAATCAGGGCTGCGATTCTGGCAGCAGCACCCGGTGCAACGGAAATTGCAGACCGGGGCGAGGCCATTGCTGCGGGCGTTGCCATGCTGCAGCCGGGCGATGTGCTCGTTGTGGCCGGCAAAGGACATGAAACGGGCCAGATTGTCGGCGACAGGACCCTGCCATTTTCCGATCACGAGGCGGTTCGTGCCGCGCTTGGGAGCCTTGCACCATGACCGCTGCTCCGCTCTGGACAGGCTCCGGCCTTGTCGCACCCCTCAAGGCGCAGGTCCTGGGGCAGGTGCCGTCTGCCATGACGGGCGTGTCCATTGATACGCGCACGTTGACTGCGGGTGATCTCTTCGTCGCCATCAAGGGCGATGCGAGCGACGGCCATGACTATGTGGGCACGGCCTTTGAAAAGGGTGCAGCTGCAGCCATCGTCGACGAGGCCCATGCCAGTGCGCTTGGCGGCAAGGGGCCGCTCTATGTGGTCGAGGACACGCTGCGCGCGATGGAGCGGCTGGGACGCGCCGCGCGCGAGCGCACAAGTGCACGCATCGTTGCGGTCACGGGTTCCGTTGGCAAGACAGGCACCAAGGAGGCGCTGCGCCTCGCGCTTGGGGCGCAGGGACCGACGCACGCGTCTGTCGCGTCCTACAACAATCACTGGGGGGTGCCGCTGACCCTGTCGCGGATGCCTCAGGAGAGCGTCTTCGGTGTCTTCGAGATCGGCATGAACCATGCCGGCGAGATCACGCCGCTGGTGGCCATGGTGCGCCCGCATGTGGCGCTCATCACGACGATCGCGCCGGTGCATATCGAAAACCTCGGGTCCATCGAGGCCATCGCCCATGCCAAGGCCGAGATCTTTTCGGGGATCGAGCCGGGTGGCGCGGCCATCATGAACCGCGACGTTGCTCAGTTTGGCATCCTCGAATCCGCGGCCAAGGCCAGCCGAGCCGGAAAGCTGTTGAGCTTTGGCGAACATGCGGCTGCTGATGCGCGTCTGATCTCCTGCGACAGCGACGATGGCGGCTCTGCTGTCGTGGCGGAGATTTTCGGCAAGCGCGTTGCCTTCCGACTGGCAGCGCCCGGCCGGCATCTCGCCATGAATGCGCTTGGCGTCCTGCTGACGGTGCAAGAGCTTGGTGCCGATCTGGAAGCGGCCGCAGCTTCCCTTGGCGGTTTTTCCGCGCCCGTCGGGCGTGGCCAGCGCGTGACCTTGGCTCTGCCGGGAGGCGAAGCGCTGCTGATCGACGAAAGCTACAACGCCAACCCGACGTCCATGCGCGCTGCCTTCGCCTTGCTTGGCAGCGCCAGCACCAGCGGCAAGCGTATCGCGGCACTGGGCGACATGCTCGAGCTTGGGCCGGACGGGCCGCAAATGCATGCAGGTCTGGCGGAGCCGCTGGCGGCCAATGGCGTCGACCTCGTGTTCTGCGCCGGGCCACTGATGAAACATTTGTTCGACGCCCTGCCGGCGGCCAAACGTGGCCACTGGGCGTACAATTCAGCCGGGATCGAGGCAGCGCTGCGCGCAGCCCTCGCGCCAGGCGACGTGGTGATGATCAAGGGATCCAACGGCAGCCGCATGGGTCCCATCGTCACCCGCCTCAAACAGGATTTCGCGCCTCAGGCGCGTTGAAGGACCCAGAGATGCTGACGTTTCTCCCCGATCTTTCCCACCTCTTTGGTCCGCTGAACCTGTTCCGCTACATCACCTTCCGCACGGGTGGTGCCACGGCGACCGGGCTGTTCTTTGTTTTCTTCTTTGGTCCCGGCATCATCTCGGCGCTGCGCCTCAAGCAGGGCAAGGGCCAGCCGATCCGCGAGGATGGCCCGCAGTCGCATCTGCTGACCAAGAAGGGGACGCCGACCATGGGCGGCCTGATGATCCTCTCGGGCCTCGTGTTCTCGACGATCCTGTGGGGCAATCCGCGCAGCGCCTATGTCTGGATCGTGCTCTTCGTGACGCTGGGCTTTGGCGCCATCGGCTTCTACGATGATTACCTGAAGGTGACGAAGCAGAGCCACAAGGGTTTTTCCGGCCGTTCGCGCCTGCTGGCCGAGACGGTCATCGCCATGATCGCCTGCTATTTCATGATGTGCACGAGCCTGACGCCGCCGGTGAATTCGGTCGCTGACTTCTTCTCCGCGCTTGCCGCGCCGCTGCATGCCGAGGCGCCTGCAGTGAAGCTCGCGGTGCCCTTCGTCAATGGCTACCTGCTGAGCCTTGGCTGGCTGTTCCCACTGTTTGGCGCGCTGGTCATCGTGGGGGCCGGCAATGCGGTGAATTTCACCGACGGTCTTGATGGCCTCGCCATCGTGCCCTCGATGATTGCTGCCGGCACCTTCGCGATCATCGCCTATCTGGCCGGCAACCTCATCTTCTCGACCTATCTCGGCATCAATTATGTCGCAGGCACCGGTGAACTTGCGGTTGTCTGTGGCGCGCTCATCGGGGCGGGCCTCGGCTTCCTGTGGTTCAACGCACCACCGGCCCAGATCTTCATGGGCGATACGGGTTCCCTGGCACTGGGTGGCCTCATCGGCACTATTGCGGTGGCCATCAAGCATGAATTCGTGCTCGTGATCGTTGGCGGCCTCTTCGTGCTCGAGGCGCTTTCGGTGATCGTGCAGGTGACAAGCTTCAAGCTCACCGGCAAGCGCGTCTTCCGCATGGCGCCCATCCATCATCACTTCGAGCAGCTTGGCTGGTCAGAGCCGCAGATCGTCGTGCGCTTCTGGATCATCGCCTTCGTGCTGGCGCTGATCGGTCTTGCAACCCTGAAGGTGAGGTAATGACGCCCGTCACCTGCTTCGCCGGCCACAAGGTCGCACTGTTCGGGCTCGGAGGGTCCGGGCTCGTGACGGCGCGTGCCCTTGTGGCGGGTGGAGCACATGTGGCCGCGTGGGACGACAATGCCAAGGCGCGCGACAAGGCACTCGAGGCAGGGCTCACGCTTGTCGATCTCACCACTGCCGACTGGTCAGCCTTTGACGCGCTTGTGCTGGCGCCGGGTGTGCCGCTGACCCATCCAACGCCGCACTGGACGGTTGAAAAGGCCAAGGCCGCCGAGGTCGAAATCATCGGCGATATCGAACTGTTCTGCCGGGAGCGCGCAACGATTGCGCCGTCTTCACTTTTCGTCGCGATCACCGGCACGAACGGCAAATCGACCACAACTGCGCTCATCGCCCATCTGCTGAAGGTCACCGGCCACAAGGTGTGTCTGGGCGGCAATATCGGCGTACCGATCCTTGCCCTTGATCCGCCTGCCGACGGCCGGATCCATGTCATCGAGTGCTCTTCGTTCCAGATCGACCTTGCACCAACTTTGGCGCCGAGCGTCGGTATCGTGCTCAATGTCACGCCCGATCATCTTGACCGGCATGGCACGATGGAAAACTACGCCGCCATCAAGGAGCGGCTCATTGCCGGTGCCGAGTTTTCGGTGATCGGTGATGATGACGAATATTGCCGCGCCATGCATCGCCGTCGCGAGGGGCCAGCCGTTGCCATCAGTGGTGCAAGTGCCATCGACGGCATCTATGTGCAGCCGGGCTCGCGCCTCGTGGAGCGACGCTCGGGCGATGTGGTGACAACGCTGGCTGATCTGACCGGGATCCGGTCCCTGCGTGGGGCGCACAATGGACAGAATGCGGCGGCTGCGGTTGCTGCCGTCTCGCCCTTCAACATTCCCGCCAAGGTGCTGCAGCAGGGGCTTGCGAGCTTCCCCGGCCTGCCCCATCGCATGGAAGAGGTTGGGCGTCTCGGCAAGGTGCTCTTCATCAATGACTCGAAGGCAACCAATGCGGACGCCACGGAGAAGGCGCTGCTGAGCTTCGAGGACATGTTCTGGATCATCGGCGGCAAAGCGAAGGAAGGCGGCATCGAGCCGCTGCGTCCGCTCTTCCACAAGGTGCGCAAGGCCTATCTCATCGGTGCTTCGAGCGTTGATTTCGCCGCAACGCTTGGCAGCGCCGTGGTGTTCGACCATTGCGGCACGCTGGAGGTCGCGATCGAACATGCGGCGCGCGATGCAGCGCAAAGTGATGCAAGGGAGCCGGCTGTGCTGTTGTCACCTGCCTGTGCGTCCTATGACCAGTTTCCGAATTTCGAGGTCCGTGGGGACCATTTCCGTCATCTTGCGCGGGCCCTGATTGCCCGCGTCGATGAGCCCTGAGGAGCGCACACCATGGTGTCACGCGTCGAACGGTCTCCTTTCGCCACCTGGTGGTGGACAATCGACCGCTGGTTGCTCGCCTCGCTTGGCGTGCTGATGGTGCTTGGTCTCGTGCTGACTCTGGCAGGATCGCCGCCCGTGGCTGAACGCCTGGGCCTCTCGACCTTTCATTTCGTCAACCGGCAGGTGGCCTATCTCGTGCCCGCCGTCGCGCTGCTGGTCGCCACATCCTTCCTGTC
Source organism: uncultured Hyphomicrobiales bacterium (assembly GCA_903889985.1). Classification (GTDB taxonomy): domain Bacteria; phylum Pseudomonadota; class Alphaproteobacteria; order Rhizobiales; family Beijerinckiaceae; genus Terripilifer. The sequence goes on from CAISZN010000673.1 coordinate 13,895, forward strand.
GCCACGCATGGTCAGGCGCGGTGCGCTCCTGGTCTATCTGGGTGCCATGGCGCTGATTTTCGCAGCGCTCCTGTTTGGTGTCGAGGTGAAGGGTGCCAAGCGCTGGATCTTCGGCATCCAGCCGTCGGAATTCGTCAAGCCGGCCTTTGTCGTGCTCGCTGCCTGGGCCTTCTCGGAGGGCGGTCGACGCCATGACGTGCCGGCCAATCTGCTGGCGCTGCTGCTGTTGCCGGCCACCATCGTGCCGCTGATCCTGCAGCCTGATTTCGGCCAGACCATGCTGATCTCTGTTGTCTGGGCGGCCCTGTTCTTCATGGCCGGCCTGCACTGGTTCTGGGTGGTGGGCATTGGCGGCATCGGCATCAGCGGTGCGGCGCTTGCCTACAAGTTCGTGCCGCATGTGCGATTGCGTATCGAGAAATTCATCGATCCGGCCGTGGGCACGACGCAGGGCGATACTTTCCAGGTCGACACGGCGATGGACAGCTTCATCTCCGGTGGCTGGCTCGGCAAGGGGCCGGGCGAAGGCACCCTGAAGCGCATCCTGCCCGACAGCCACACGGACTTCATTTTCGCCGTCACCGGCGAGGAATTCGGCGTGCTGGCCTGCATCGGCATCGTGACGCTCTTTGCCTTCATCGTGCTGCGCGGCCTGACGCTGGCGTCCAAGAACGAGGATTCCTTCTGTCGTTTCGCGACGGCGGGTCTGGTCATGCTGTTTGGCCTGCAGAGTGCCATCAACATGGCGGTGAACGTGCACCTGATGCCCGCCAAGGGCATGACGCTTCCCTTCATCTCCTATGGTGGTTCCTCGCTCATCTCGCTGGCGCTTGGCATGGGCTTCCTGGCAGCCGTCACGCGTCGTCGCCCGCGTTCGGAAATCATCACGCGGGTCGACGGATGAGTGCGCCACTGGTCCTGCTAGCGGCGGGTGGCACGGGTGGCCACCTGTTTCCGGCCGAGGCGCTGGCGATTGCGCTGAGAGCGCGCGGCTGCGAGGTTGATCTCGCAACCGACGATCGTGCGCTGCGCTATGGCGGTTCCTTTCCGGCGCGGCGGATCCATACGATTCCCTCCGGCTCACCCTCGGGCGGCTCGGTTCTTGGCAAGGTATTGGCCGCATGGGAAATCCTGCGCGGCACCTGGACCGCATGCTTTCTGCTTAACAAGCTGAAGCCGGATTGTGTCGTGGGCTTTGGCGGCTATCCGACAGTGCCGCCGGTACTGGCCGCCTCCATCCTGAAGATTCCAGCCGTGCTGCATGACCAGAATGCAGTGCTTGGTCGGGCCAACAAATTTCTTGCAGGCCGGGTAAGTGCGATTGCGTCGGGCTTTCCCACGCTGGGCGGTCTTGCAGAGGCGCAAAAATCGCGCTGGCATTCGACGGGCAATCCAGTGCGGCCAGCCGTGCTGGACGCCGCACAACTCCCCTATCCCTCGACAGCAGAGGGCGAACCTTTCCGCCTTCTCATCACGGGCGGTTCGCAGGGTGCTCGGGTTTTCTCTGATGTCGTGCCTCCCGCCATCGCGGCGCTCGATCCAGCGCTGCGGGCGCGGCTGTCCATCGTCCAGCAGGCACGCGGCGAGGATGAGGTGCGCGTGCGCGAGGCCTATCAGGCCATGGGTGTCCAGGCCGAGGTCGCGCCTTTCTTCAGGGACCTGCCGAATCGGATCGCCCAGGCCCATCTCGTGATCGGCCGGGCAGGGGCCTCGACCGTATCCGAGCTGTCGGTGATCGGCCGGCCTGCGATTCTGGTGCCATTTCCCTTCGCCATCGACCAGGACCAGGCGGCCAATGCCAAGCATCTGGCGGCCACGGGTGCGGCGGAGATTGTCTACCAGAAGGATTTTTCGCCAGAATGGCTCGCTGGGCGCCTCACGGAGGCCATTGGCCATCCGCAGAGCTTGACGGGCCGGGCTGAAGCGGCCAAGAGCGCGGGCATTCCCGACGCCGCTGAGCGGCTGGCCGACCTCGTCCTCGAGGTCATGGGGCGCAAGGGGCGCCCATAGCGCGGAGACCAGACCCATGAAACTGCCGCGCGAGCTCGGCCCCATTCACTTCGTCGGCATCGGCGGCATTGGCATGTCCGGCATTGCCGAGGTGCTGATCAATCTTGGCTATACGGTGCAGGGCTCGGATGCCAACGAGAGCGCCAACGTCAAGCGCCTGCGCGCCAAGGGGGCGCAGATCTTCATCGGCCACAAGGCCGAGAATCTTGGCAAGGCTGCCGTGCTGGTCGTCTCGACGGCGATCACGCGCGACAATCCTGAACTCATCGCCGCGCGCGAGCGGCGCGTGCCGGTGGTGCGCCGCGCCGAAATGCTTGCCGAGCTGATGCGCCTCAAGCAGTGCGTGGCCATTGCCGGCACTCATGGCAAGACGACAACGACCTCGCTCGTCGCCACGCTGCTTGACAAGGGTGGTTTCGACCCCACCGTCATCAACGGCGGCATCATCAATGCCTATGGCACCAATGCGCGCCTGGGCGAAGGCGAATGGATGGTGGTGGAGGCCGACGAGAGCGATGGTACCTTCCTGAAGCTGCCCGCTGACGTCGCCATTGTCACCAACATCGACCCTGAGCATCTCGATCACTTCAAGACCTTCGATGCGGTGAAGGAAGCCTTCCGCACGCTGGTCGAGAACCTGCCCTTCTACGGTTTTGCGGTCATGTGCCTCGATCATCCCACCGTGCAGGAGCTGGTCGGGCGCATCGAGGACCGTCGTGTCATCACCTATGGCGAGAATCCGCAGGCTGATGTGCGCCTGCTCGATGTCGAGCTGGCGGGCGGGCAATGCCGCTTCAACGTCATCATCCGTGACCGCAAGACCTCGCGCGCGACCTATCTCGAGAACGTGCTGCTGCCGATGCCGGGCCACCACAATGCGCTCAATGCCACCGCGGCCATCGCGGTGGCCTTCGAGCTTGGCATGTCGGTCGATGCCATTCGCGCCGCGCTGCTGACGTTTAGTGGCGTCAACCGCCGCTTCACCAAGACGGGTGAGTGGAATGGCGCGCTGATCTTCGATGACTATGGCCATCACCCGGTCGAGATCGCCGCCGTGTTGCGCGCGGCTCGCGCGTCCACCAAGACGCAGGTGATCGCAGTGGTGCAGCCGCATCGCTACACGCGCCTGCAGTCCCTGTTCGAACAGTTCTCATCCTGCTTCAACGATGCGGATGTCGTGATCGTGGCGGATGTCTATGCGGCGGGCGAGAAGCCGATCGAGGGCATCGACCGTGCGCACCTCGTGTCGGCCATCAAGGCGCACGGCCATCGTCATGCCATCGGCCTTGAAAAGCCCGAGGACCTGCAGAAGATCATCCGGGAACTTGCAATGCCGGGCGATTACATCGTCTTCCTCGGCGCGGGCAATATCACCCAGTGGGCCTATGCGCTGCCCGAGCAGCTCGCGGCCGGAGGTGCGGTGTGAGCTTTCCCGATCTCACGCCGGAGCTTTTGCCACTGATGCCGGAGCTGCGCGGGCGGCTCACGGCCAACCAGCAGCTGGCGCCCTATACGTGGTTCCGCGTTGGTGGCCCGGCACAACTCTTTTTTGCGCCAGCCGATGAGATGGACCTCGCCTATTTCCTCGCGCATCTGCCGAAGGAGATTCCCGTCACGATCATCGGGCTCGGCTCCAACCTGATCGTGCGCGACGGGGGCGTGCCTGGTGTCGTGATCCGCCTCGGCGGGCGCGCCTTTGGTGAGGTGGAGATCCTGCCGGGTCAACGCATCCGTGCGGGCACTGCGGTTCCGGACATGAAGGTGGCGCGCGCTGCAGCCGATGCTGGCATCGATGGGCTGGCCTTCCTGCGGGGCATTCCCGGTTCGATGGGTGGGGCGCTGCGCATGAATGCGGGCGCCCATGGCGGCGAGACGACCGATGTTTTCGTCGAGGCGCGCGGTGTCGACCGGCAGGGCAACATCAGGACCTATGTCCACGACGAGATGGGCTTTGCCTATCGCCACACGAAGGCGCCCGAGGATGTCATCTTCACCAGCGCCCTGCTGCAGGGAAAGCCCGGCGATCCGGCCGAGATTCTGGCCGAGATGGACCGCATCACGGCCGCGCGCGAGGCGAGCCAGCCCATCAAGGAAAAGACCGGGGGCTCGACCTTCGCCAATCCCAAGCCCCACAGTGCCTGGAAGGTGATCGATGCCGCCGGCTGCCGAGGCCTGGTGATGGGCGATGCACAGGTCAGCGAGATGCACTGCAATTTCCTCATCAATCGCGGCAACGCGACCGCCGCCGATATCGAAGGGCTGGGCGAGGACGTGCGCCGAAGGGTGAAGGATCATTCCGGCATCGAGCTGCGCTGGGAGATCCGGCGCATCGGGCTGCCGGGCTGACATGGGGCCGGGCGGCTTCTGCCGCGCAGGCGAGCCGGAGGCCCGCGGTCCGGGACTACGGTTTGCGCAAGGCATCATTGCTATTTTGAATTTCGAATCAGTTGTTTTGTACCGCGCGCCTGGCGCAGCAAGTGGAACCCGCCATGACCAAACATGTCGCTGTCCTCATGGGAGGCTGGTCCTCCGAACGTGACGTCTCCCTGAGATCAGGCGAAGCCTGCGCCAAGGCACTCGAAGGGGAGGGGTTTCGGGTCAGCCGGGTGGACGTCACTCGTGAGATCGCCACGACTCTCTCTGTCCTGAAGCCCGATGTGGCGCTGAATGCCCTGCACGGGCCGGCCGGCGAGGATGGGACGATCCAGGGCGTGCTGGAACTCCTGCGCATCCCCTATACCCATTCGGGCGTGCTCGCCTCGGCGCTCGCGATGAACAAGGATATGGCCAAGGTCGTGATGGCAGCGGCCGGAATTCCGGTCCCCCAGGGCAAGGTGGTGACGCGGGCGGAGGCGGCAGCGGGCCACGTGCTGGCCCCTCCCTATGTTCTGAAGCCCATCGCGGAGGGGTCCTCCTATGGCGTTTTCATCGTGCCGGAGGGGCAGGAATACCCCCCGCAGGAGCTGTCCAGGGCTGACTGGGCCTATGGGGAGCGGCTGCTGGCCGAAAAGTTCGTCGCCGGTCGGGAACTGACCTGTGCGGTGCTCGGAAATCGGGCTCTGGACGTCATCGATATCCGGGCGGCGGACGGCGGTTGGTACGACTACAACGCAAAGTACTCAAAAGGCGGTTCAATCCACATCCTTCCTGCCGACCTTAAAGGAAATATTTACCAAACCGTTCAAGAGTTGGCCCTCAGGGCGCACGAGGCGCTCGGATGCCGGGGCGTGAGCCGAAGCGACTTCCGTTACGACGACCGACCCGGGGGGACCGGGGAGCTTGTCGTGCTGGAGGTCAACACCCAGCCCGGCATGACCGAGACCTCGTTAGTCCCTGAAATGGCAGCATTTGCCGGTTTGTCGTTTGGTGGGTTGGTTCGATGGATGGTGGAAGACGCCTCCTGCGATCGTTGACGGAGGGCTTCGGAGCTCCTGCTTTGCCGCGTCCGGCCATGGCCGGTGGGGCAACGGGGTCGACGGAGCTTGTCCTCGCGCGCCCCTCCCGCCTGCCCGTGCCCTATCGCCGACGCCGTCGCGGCTGGGTCACCTTCCTCGTTCAATTGGGCATGCGCCGCGGGGTGGGTACTTTCCTGGCTGTTCTGCTGCTGGGTGGAAGCTTCCTGTTCGGTGCCATTCGTGGCGGGCAGTATGATGCCTTCGTGGCCAGCTATGGGTCGCCGCTCGATTTTGCTGCGCGCAGCTTCGGCTTCGGGCTTGAGGCCGTGACCATTGCCGGCGCACAGGAGTTGAGCTCGGAAGAGGTGCTGGAGGCCGCAGGGCTCAACGGCAATTCCTCACTTCTGTTCCTCGATGTCTCTGCCGTGCGCGAAAAGCTGCGGTCGGTCCCGCTGATCCAGGAAGCCAGCGTCCGGAAGTTCTATCCAGATCGCCTGCTCATCGAGATCACCGAGCGGGTGCCCTATGCGCTCTGGCAGCACGAAGGCTCGGTCAACGTGATCTCTGCCGATGGCAAGATGATCCAGGACGGCAGCGATGGCCGGTTTGCCAGCCTGCCCTTCGTGGTGGGAAGCGGGGCGCAGGATCGCGTCGGCGAATTTCTCAAGTTGCTTGATGCTGCAGATGACATGCGCTCTCAGGTCCGTGCCGGCATTCTGGTCGGCGAGCGCAGGTGGAACCTGAAGCTCACCAACGGCATGGATGTAAAGTTGCCCGAGAAGGGCGCCGAGGCCGCAGTCACGCAGATTGCACGCCTCGCTCGCGAGGGCCGGCTTCTCGACAAGGACATCCTGTCGATCGACGCGCGCCTGCCGGGTCGCGTGATCGTGCGTCTGTCGGAAGAGGCCGCGGCAGCGCGGGCCGAGTCCATGTCGCGTAAAAAAGGGAAGGGCGGTCAGACATGAATGTGACTCCGCGCATGCGGCCGCTGTCTGCCCGTAAGGGCGCTATCCTGTCCGTTCTCGATGTTGGCACGTCCAAGGTGGCGTGCCTGATCGCGCGGCTGATGCCTGCCGAAACATCTGATACCCTGCGCGGGCGTACCCATCGTGTGCGTATCCTGGGCATTGGCCACCAGCGTTCGCGTGGCATCAAGGGTGGCGCGGTCATCGATATGGAGGAGGCGGAAAACGCCATCCGCCTGGCGGTGGATGCGGCCGAGCGCATGGCGCAGGTGCAGGTCGAGAGCGTCATCGTCAATCTGACCGGCGGTCGGCTCGGCTCCCATCACTACAGCGCCAAGATTCACATCGGCGGTCGTTCGGTCACCGAGAGCGATACGCAACGCGTGCTGGAGGCTGCTGCCTCGCGCACCGCGCGCCAGGGCAGGGCCGTGCTGCATTCCCTGCCGAATGGCTTCTCCCTCGATTCCACCACTGGCGTGCTTGAGCCCAAGGGCATGATCGGCGAGGACCTCGGCGCGACCATGCACGTGGTCTCCTGCGATCAGGCGGCGGCGCGCAATCTCATGCTCGCGATCGAGCGCTGCCATCTCAACATCGAGGCGGTGGTCGCAACCCCCTATGCGGCGGGTCTTGCAGCGCTTGTCGATGACGAAGCCGAGCTTGGCACGGCGCTGATCGACATGGGCGGCGGCACCACGTCCATCGGCGTTTTCGCAGAAGGCCATCTCACCCACACGGATGCGGTCGCCGTCGGCGGCAACCATGTGAGCATGGACATCGCACGCGGGCTCACCATCCGCATGTCGGATGCCGAGCGCCTGAAGACCCTCTATGGCTCCTGCATCTCTTCCGCCTCAGACGAGCGCGAGACCATCTCGGTCACGCAGGTCGGCGAGGACGGCGAGGAAGCCCATCACCTGCCGAAGTCCCAGCTTGTGCGCATCATCAAACCGCGTGTCGAGGAAATCCTCGAACTCGTGCGCGACCGGCTGAAGGCGGCGGGCTTTGCCCCCCAGGCCGGGCGGCGTCTTGTGCTGACGGGTGGCGCAAGCCAGCTGACAGGCCTCAGCGAAGCTGCCCGCCGTATCATTTCCTCACAGGTGCGAATCGGTCGCCCGCTTGGAATCCAGGGACTGCCGGAATCGGCGAAGAACCCGGCATTCGCGGCCTCCGTTGGCCTCCTGATCTACCCGCAGGTTGCGGGTATCGAGCATTTCGAACCGGGCCGGCGGGGTGCCACCGCCGCGACCGGCACGGACGGTTACATCACCCGCGTCGGCCGTTGGCTGAGGGATAGTTTCTGAGGACCGCGAAAGCGGGCGGGGCGCGGCGGCCCCACCCGCAAAGCACAGGGAAAACCGGGGCGTCCGCAGACGCTCCAAAACGAGAGGCCAAACGATGACGATCAATCTGCATGCTCCCGAACTGCGGGAACTCAAGCCCCGGATCATGGTGTTCGGCGTGGGCGGCGCTGGCTGCAATGCCGTCAACAATATGATCGAGTCGGGCCTGTCGGGTGTCGATTTCATCGTGGCCAACACGGATGCCCAGGCGCTGACGACCTCCAAGGCCGAGCGCATCATCCAGATGGGCCTGCAGGTTACCGAGGGCCTTGGCGCCGGCGCACAGCCGGAAGTCGGCCGCGCGGCGGCTGAAGAGGCCATCGAAGAGATCCGTGATCACCTCAACGGCGCGCATATGTGCTTCGTGACTGGCGGCATGGGTGGCGGCACCGGCACGGGCGCAGCCCCGGTTATCGCGCGGGCCGCGCGGGACATGGGCATCCTGACCGTGGGCGTGGTGACCAAGCCCTTCCATTTCGAGGGCATGCGCCGCATGCGCGTTGCGGAAGCCGGCATCAACGAGCTGACTGCCTCTGTCGACACGTTGATCGTCATCCCCAACCAGAACCTCTTCCGCGTTGCCAATGAGAAGACGACCTTCGCGGACGCCTTCTCCATGGCCGACCAGGTTCTCTATTCCGGCGTTGCCTCCATCACCGACCTGATGGTGAAGCAGGGCCTCGTGAACCTCGACTTCGCCGACGTCCGCTCGATCATGCGCGAGATGGGCAAGGCCATGATGGGCACCGGCGAGGCCTCGGGCGACAAGCGCGCCATCCTGGCTGCCGAAGCCGCCATCGCCAATCCGCTCCTCGACGAAGTCTCGATGAAGGGCGCCCGTGGCCTGCTGATCTCGATCACCGGCGGCAACGACCTCACCCTCTATGAAGTGGACGAGGCTGCCAGCCGCATCCGCCAGGAAGTGGACGAAGAGGCCAACATCATCCTGGGCGCCACCTTCGACCAGAATCTCGACGGCATCATCCGCGTGTCGGTGGTGGCCACCGGCATCGACCAGCCGGCCCAGTCGGCTCGCGAGCCTGCCGCATCCGAGACCCGCATCGCCGAAGCCGCCCAGCGCCTGCGCGCCCAGGCGCTCCTGCGCACCGAGGCCCCGCGCTACCAGCAGCCGGTCATGACCGAGGCCCCCAAGCCTGAGCCCGCTCCGGCCCCGGTCTATGCGGCTGAGCCCGCCGCCCCGGTCTATGCCCCGGCTCCGGTCGCGCCCCAGCCCATGCCGCTCACGGCAGCTGCTCCGGTCATGGCCGCCCCGTCCCAGAACGACGTGCACCTGCAGCCGGTGGCTCCCAAGGCGGCCCATTATCCTGAAATGCAGGCCGAGCCGCGCCGCGTGCAGGAATATCAGCCGCAGCCGAGCCAGTTCATCCCGCCTGCAGCCGAACAGCCCCTGCGTCCGGTCCGCATGCCCACCATCGATGAGCTGCCGCGTCCCGCGCAGGACCAGCTCCGTGCCGTCGGCCGTGCGCCGCAGGCCCCGGAAGCCGGGCAGGCTGGCGATCCTCGCCGCCGGACCCTGCTCGAGCGCCTCGCCACGTTCGGCCTGAGCCGTCATGAGGAAACCCAGCAGCAGGTGGCTCGCCCGGTTGCCCCGGCACCGCAGCCGGCGCCGGCCGCGCCGATTCCCCCGGCCCCTGTTCATTCGGAATATGCGAAGCGTCCGGCCATGCCTCAGGCGGCCCGTCCGGTCGGTCTCGACGTCCATGGGCGCATCTCAACCCCGGCCCGGACGGCCGAGGAGGAGCAGCTGGAAATTCCGGCTTTCCTGCGGCGCCAGTCGAACTGATTCGCAGCAAAAACCCGCACAATTCAGGGGCGTCCGGCCGGTCCGGGCGCCCCTTTTACGTTTTGTTTTGATTAATGAAATCACGATATTCTGCAGGCGGTTCCGGGTCGCCGGGATTGTGTAACAGTGCGTAAGAAAGCGTGATTTGGTTAAGCCGCGGTGTCGGCGTAGTTTCGCCACCGTTCGGACCGCCCAAACCGATCCCGACAGGAATACGCCTGTCCGATTGGCGGTGGTTCAGAAGGTCGCCCTCATCCCCCGAGGGTTTGATCGGGCATCACGTTTCCTTCGGTGCTGTTGCGCCGGGATCGTGAAACCAAGATTGGGAACGGTATGACAGCTGCCAAGCAAACCACGCTCCGAGAGAGGGTTGTTCTTTCCGGTGCGGGCGTCCATTCCAATTCCCCGGTTCGTCTTGTTCTCCATCCTTCCGAAGCCAATTCCGGCGTGACTTTCCTGCGGACCGGGCTGCCCGGTGGTCGCGAGCGCCTCATTCAGGCCAACTGGTCGAATGTGTCCATGACCGAGCTCTGCACGGTGCTCGGGACCCAGGATGATGCCTCGGTGTCGACTGTCGAGCATCTGCTGGCCACCTTCTCCGGCCTTGGCATCGACAATGTGACCGTCGAGATCGATGGCCCCGAAGTGCCGATCATGGACGGCTCCGCCGGAGCCTTCGTCGAGGCGATCGACTCCGTTGGTCTGGTGTCGCTCTCGGCCCCGCGCCGTTTCATCAAGATCCTGAAGCCGGTGCGTATCGAGCATGGCCGTGGCTTCTCGGAACTTCGACCGGCTGATCGCGGCTTCCGCCTTGAGGTCGAGATCGATTTCAATTCCGGTGCCATCGGCCGCCAGAAAAAGGTCGTGGACTTGGACGCCCAGGTGTTCCGCAAGGATCTCGCCCGCGCCCGCACCTTTGGCTTCCTGTCCGATGTGGAGCGCCTCTGGAAGGCCGGCTTTGCGCTCGGCGCCTCCCTCGAGAACACGGTCGCCCTCGATGGTGAGCGGGTGCTGAACCCGGAAGGCCTTCGTTTCAATGACGAATTCGTCCGTCACAAGACGCTCGATGCCGTCGGTGACCTGGCTCTGGCCGGCGCCCCCCTGATTGGCACCTACCGCTCCTATTGTGGCGGCCACAAGATGAACGTGAAGGTGCTGGAGGCTTTGTTTGCCGACCGCACGGCCTTCCAGATCCTCGACAGCCATCGCCGCGAGGCCTCCCGCGCCGAGGCCGCCTTTGGCAACATGGCACCTGCCTTTTCTCCCGAAGTGAACTGAATCCACCAGCCCGCAACTGTGGCCTTCTTGGCGCAGTCGGGCTTTTTGGCGTCCCTCTGCTGCGTTTGAACGCGCTTCTGCCATAAAGGGACTGCCACCATCGCCAGCTCAGCGATATGGTATTCGGATGAAGTTTGAGGTATGAGCTGCCTCAACGACTGGTCGTCCGGACCGGACAGCGTAACGCCGACACGATACTGCGAGTTCTGCATGATTGCCGCGCACCCGACCGATTCCGTGTCCCGACAGGCTCCCGTAGCTCTCAAGCTGCTCGTAGCCCTGGCTCTTGCCGGCTCACTCGCTGGCTGCTCGACCCTCGAATCGCTCAACCCCTTCGGTGGCGGCGAGAAATATGAGACCAAGCTTCTCCCGGACGAGCCTGCCGACCAGATCTATGATCAGGGCCTCGCACGTCTCAGCAAGGGCGATGCGGAAGGGGCTGCGAAGAAGTTCGCGGATCTCGACAAGCAGTATCCTTTCTCCCAGCATTCCCGCCGCGGCATGATCATGACGACCTACGCCCAGTATCAGGCAGGTCAGTATGATGACGCGATCGCCACGGCTGGCCGCTATGTGAGCCTCTATCCGTCCTCGCCGGACGCCGCCTATGCGACCTATCTGGCCGCCATGTCGCACTACAATCAGGTGCCCGACATTTCCCGCGACCAGGATCGTTCGGAGAAGGCGCTGCAGCTCTTCACGTCGCTCGTGCAGAAGTGGCCGAAGTCGGAATATGCCGAGGACGCCAAGTACAAGATCAACGTGGTTCGCGACCAGCTCGCCGGCAAGGAAATGTCGGTGGGGCGCTATTATCTCGGCCGCAAGAATTTCACGGCAGCGGTCAATCGTTTCCGTGACGTGATCGGCAAGTACCAGACGACCCGCCATTCCGAGGAAGCGCTCTATCGCCTGACGGAAGCCTATCTGGCCCTCGGCATCGTCAATGAGGCCCAGACAGCCGCTGCGGTGCTTGGTCATAACTTCCCCGACAGCCAGTGGTACAAGGACGCCTATTCGCTCCTGAAGACCGGCGGCACCGAACCTTCCGAGGACCAGTCGTCCTGGATCTCGAAGGCGTTCCGGAAAGTCGGCCTCGGCTGAAACGCATAGGGCCATGCTCGCGCAGCTCTCGATCCGTGACATCGTATTGATTGATCGGCTCGACCTGCAGCTGGGGTCGGGCCTGACGGTGCTCACCGGCGAAACCGGTGCTGGCAAATCCATTCTCCTTGATGCCTTTGCCCTCGCTCTGGGGGCGCGGGGCGACGGCTCGCTCGTGCGCGAGGGGCAGCCCCAGGGCCAGATCACGGCTGCTTTTGATCTTCCGCTCAAACATCCGGCCCGCCAGGTTGCGGCCCGCCACGAGATCGATGTGGATGGGGATCTCATCCTGCGCCGGGTGCAGGTGGCAGACGGGCGCACTCGCGCCTTCATCAATGACCAGCCGGTGAGCCTGCAGGTCATGCGCGAGGTCGGTGCGGCTTTGGTGGAAATCCATGGCCAGCACGACGACCGGGCACTGGTCGATCCCACCATGCATCGGGCCCTGATCGATGCCTTTGGCGGCCTGGGCGACATGGTCTCCCTGACCCGTCAGGCCCATGGCAGCTGGCGCCAGATTGCCAATGAGCGTCAGTCCGAGGAAGAACGGATCGCCCGCGTGCGGGCTGATGGCGACTATTTCCGCCACGCCCACGCGGAATTGTCGAAGCTCGCCGCCCAGCCGGGCGAAGAGACGGATCTGGCCCAGCGCCGCAGCATCATGATGCAGGCCGAAAAAGTGACCAGCGAGCTGCGTGACGCCCATGAAGCGCTGGCGGGTGATCAGGCCCCTGGTTCCATGCTGGCGACCCTCCTGCGCAGGCTTGAGCGTCGCGCCGGGCAGGCACCCGGGCTGATCGAGCCCTCGCTTGTTGCCCTTGGCTCCGCCATCGACGGGCTTGAGGCTGCTGCGCAGGTGGTCGAACAGGCCCTGCGCGATGCGCGCTTCGATCCGAAGGACCTTGAGCGAATCGAGGAGCGGCTGTTTGCCCTTCGGGCTGCTGCCCGCAAGCATGCGGTGACGGTGGAGGACCTGCCGGCCGTCGCAGCGAAATTCGAAGCTGATCTTGCCGCGCTCGACGCAGGCGAAGTGCGCCTGAGTGCCCTTGCCAAGGCCGAGGTCGAGGCGGAGCAGGCCTTCCGCAAGGCAGCGGAAATGCTCTCCGCGGCCCGCCTCAAGGCGGCGGCGAAGCTCGACAAGGCGGTGAATGGGGAACTTGCGCCCCTGAAGCTCGAGCGGGCGAAATTCACCACCCAGATCGAGGCGGATTCAAAGTCTGTGGGTCCAGAGGGAAACGACCGGGTCGAGTTCTGGGTGCAGACCAATCCGGGGACGCGTGCGGGACCCCTGATGAAGGTGGCCTCCGGTGGCGAGCTTGCGCGCTTCATGCTGGCGCTAAAGGTGGCACTTGCGGACCGGGGCTCTGCACCCACGCTGGTCTTCGACGAAATCGACACCGGCGTTGGCGGCGCAGTGGCAGACGCCATCGGCCAGCGCCTGTCACGGCTTGCCGAGCGAGTGCAGGTGCTCGCCGTCACCCATGCGCCGCAGGTGGCCGCGCGGGCGAGCGGCCATTTCCGCATTGCCAAGGATGCCATGGATCGCGGCAAGCGCGTGGCCACACGCATTGCCGCGCTGGATGATGCGGCCCGGCGCGAGGAGATTGCGCGCATGCTCTCAGGCGCGACCATCACCGATGAGGCGCGCGCTGCCGCCGGCCGCCTGTTGGCAGGCACCGGCTAGGCCTTGATCCGGGACACGTCCCCGTAGGACAACAGCGCCAGCCTGTTTCCAACCGAGCCTGCACGCATGACAAAGCCCGTCGCCGTCGAATCGCTCTCGCCAGAAGCTGCACGCTCCGAGCACGCACGCCTCGCGCAGGACATCGCCGAGCACGACATCCGCTATCACCAGCAGGACGCGCCCACCATTTCCGATGCGGACTATGATGCCCTGCGCCGCCGCGTTGAGGCGATCGAGGCGGCCTTTCCCGACCTCGCCGGTTCGGAGGTGTCACGGCGCGTGGGTGCAGCACCTTCGGAGAAATTCTCCAAGGTGCGCCATGCGGTGCCCATGCTCTCGCTGGGCAATGTGTTTTCCGATGAGGAGGTCGAGGATTTCGTGGCGCGTGTGCGGCGTTTTCTCGGGCTGGCTGAGGATGCGCCCGTCGCTTTCACCGCGGAGCCCAAGATCGACGGCCTGTCCTGCAACATTCGCTTTGAAGGTGGTGAGCTTGTGCGCGCGGCGACCCGTGGCGACGGCTATGAGGGCGAGGACGTCACCGCAAATGTGCGCACCATCAGCGAGATCCCGCACAGGCTGCATGGGGAGGGCCTGCCGGACGTGCTCGAGGTGCGTGGCGAGATCTATATGCGGCACGCGGATTTTGCGGCGCTGAATGCGCGGCAGCTGGAGGCCGGTGACAAGGTCTTCGCCAATCCGCGCAACGCTGCTGCCGGCTCCCTGCGCCAGCTCGATTCTTCCATCACGGCCCAGCGCACATTGCATTTCTTCGCCTATGCCTGGGGCGAGGTGAGCGCCATGCCCGCGGACACGCAGCATGGGATGGTGCAGGCCTTCAAGGCCTTTGGCCTGCCAACCAATCCACGCACGGTCCTGTGCCACAGCGGGGCTGACCTCATCGCCCACTTTCGCTCCATCGAGGCGGAGCGTGCGCATCTGGGCTACGATATTGATGGTGTCGTCTACAAGGTCGATGACCTCGCGCTTCAGGGGCGCCTTGGCTTCGTGTCGCGCTCGCCGCGCTGGGCCGTGGCGCACAAGTTCCCGGCCGAGCAGGCGACGACCGTGCTGCGCGACATCGAGATTCAGGTTGGGCGCACGGGTGCCCTGACGCCTGTTGCAAAGCTTGAACCGGTGACTGTCGGCGGTGTCGTTGTTTCCAATGCGACCCTGCACAACGAGGATGAGATCGCGCGCAAGGATATCCGCATCGGTGACACGGTGGTGGTGCAGCGCGCGGGCGATGTGATCCCGCAGATCGTGCGCGTGGTCGAGGAGAAGCGGCCTGCGGATGCCAAGCCATATGAATTCCCCCACAAGTGCCCCGCCTGCGGTTCGGCGGCGGTGCGTGAGCAGGATGAAAAGGGTGAGGTCGATGCGGTGCGGCGTTGCACCGGCGGGCTGATCTGCCCGGCACAATCTGTGGAGCGCCTGAAGCATTTCTGCTCGCGCAACGCCTTCGACATCGAAGGTCTGGGCGACAGGCAGATCGAGTTCTTCCACAAGGAAGGGCTGGTGATGTCGCCTGCCGATATCTTTACGCTGGAGGAACGTGACAAGCGCTCCCTGCGCAAATTGAAGGATCGCGAAGGCTTCGGCTCGACCTCCGTGCGCAATCTGTTCGCGGCCATCGATTCGCGTCGCCGCGTGCCGCTCAACCGATTTATCTTTGCACTTGGAATTCGCCATGTGGGCGAGACCAACGCGCGTCGGCTGGCGCGTCATTTCAGCACTTTCGAGGCCCTGCGGCGAACCTGCCTTGCGGCGAAGGATGAGGCTTCGGAAGCGCGTGCGGAACTCGACAATATCAATGGCGTTGGCGATGTGGTGGCAGAGGCGGTGGTCGACTTCTTCACCGAGCCGCACAACGAGACCGTGCTGGATGATCTGCTCGTGCAGGTAACGCCAGAGGCGATGGAAGCGGTGCAGACAGACAGCCCGGTCGCAGGCAAGACCGTTGTCTTCACGGGCGCACTCGAAAAGTTCACACGCGAGGAAGCCAAGGCACAGGCCGAGCGGCTTGGGGCGAAGGTCTCCGGTTCCGTGTCGAAGAAGACGGATATTCTTGTTGCAGGCCCGGGTGCCGGATCCAAGCTCACCAAGGCGGCGGAACTCGGTATAGAGGTCATCAGCGAGGATGACTGGCTTGCGCGTATCGGCGAGGGGTGATGGCGGATTTCCTCCTCGCCCATGAGCCAGTGGTTCGGATCAGCATCTTTCTGGGCGTGCTGGTTGTGATGCTGGCGGTCGAGGAATGGTCGCCCCGGCGCACCCGCACCGAACCACGCTGGTTGCGCTGGAGCAGCAATCTTGGAATTGTCGTGGTCAATTCAGTGCTCGTGCGCCTGTGCTTTCCGGTTGTTGCCGTGGGCTTTGCAGCTCTTGTGCGGGAGCGCGGTTTTGGCCTGTTCAACTGGGTGTTGGGTCCCGACTGGGTTGCCGTTCTCGCGAGCTTGATCGTGCTGGATCTGGCGATCTGGGCGCAGCACCTGCTGTTCCACAGGGTGCCGATGTTGTGGCGTCTGCATCGCATGCATCATGCGGATCTTGATTTCGATGCAACCACGGGCGTGCGATTTCACCCGGTGGAAATCCTGCTGTCGATGGTCGTCAAGCTCGCTGTGGTCGCCCTGCTTGGACCACCAGCCGTTGCGGTGATGGTTTTTGAGGTGGTGCTGAATGCGAGTGCCATGTTCAGCCATGGCAATCTGCGCCTGCCATCTCGTGTCGAAAGGGCGCTGCGCTGGCTTATCGTGACGCCCGACATGCATCGCGTGCATCATTCGGTTCTCCGCGCCGAGCATGACAGCAATTACGGCTTCAACCTGTCAGTCTGGGATCGCCTCTTTGGCACCTACGTGCCGCAGCCGCGCGACGGGCATGAGGGGATGGCCATCGGGGTGAGCGCGTTTCGCACGCAACGTGACCTATGGCTCGACCGGATGTTGTGGCAACCGCTGCGGCGGGGGTAGGGCTCGATGCCTGCCACTCCCGCTCCCCGCCGAAAGTGGGGGAGGGAGTGTGCGCGGTCCAAGGCTTCAGATTTCCTTCGTTGCCTGCGCGAGCCATTTGCGGGTGGGCGCATCGAGGTGGGGCGACAGCGCCCTTCGCACTCTTGCATGATAGGCATTGAGCCAGGAAATCTCTTCGTGGCTCAGCAACTTTGCCTCGACGCAGCGCAGGTCGAAGGGCACCAGCGTCAATGTCTCGAAGCCGTAGATCTCACGCTCCGCGCCATGCACGTCACGCGGCTCGACCACCACGAGGTTTTCGAGCCGGATGCCGTATCCGCCAGCCTTGTAGTAGCCCGGTTCGTTGGACAGGATCATGCCCGGCTCCAGCGCCACGCCGCCGAGCTTGGAGATGCGTTGGGGACCCTCGTGCACGGAGAGATAGGAACCGACACCATGGCCGGTACCGTGGTCGAAATCGAGGCCGGCTTCCCACAGGCTGCGGCGGGCGAAGCCGTCGAGCTGGGCGCCTGACACGCCTTTCGGGAAGAGGCTGGTGGCAATGCCGATATGGCCCTTGAGCACACGGGTGAAGCGGTCGCGCATTTCACGGCCGGGCTTGCCGATGCTCAGGGTGCGGGTGATGTCGGTGGTGCCGTCCTCAAATTGCGCGCCGGAATCGATGAGGAACAGGCCCTTGGTGATCCGCCGATTGGTGCGCGTGGTGACGCGATAATGGACGATAGCGCCGTTCTGCCCGAAGCCCGAGATGGAGGGGAAGGAGAGATCCTTCAGGCAGCCCGTCTCATGCCGGAAGTTTTCGAGTGCCTTGGCCGCGTCGATCTCGCTCAGGCGGCCTTTCGGTGCCTCGCCGTCGAACCACGCGAGGAAGCGTGTCACGGCCACACCGTCACGCAGATGAGCGGCCCGCGCGCCTTCAAGCTCAGCCGCATTCTTGCGGGCCTTCAGAAGCGCGATGGGCTCGCCCGTGGCTTCCACCTTGCCGCCTGCCTGTTCGAAAGCCTGCACGAGCCGCGCGGGAGCGCTGGAGGGATCAATGAGCAGGCTCGCCCCCTGCTTGCCGAGCGCTTCTAGCGCTGCGGGCAGCGCGTCGGGTGCTTCAAGCCTGGCCAGTTTTCCAAGCGCCGAAGCCACCTTGGGCGAGAGCTTGCGCGCATCGACAAAGAGCGTCGGTGTTCCCTCCACGGGCAGCAGGGCGCGCGCCAGAACGATGGGCGTATGGGCCACGTCGCTGCCACGGATGTTGAACAGCCAGGCAACCGCATGGGCATCGCTGATGAGCAGTGCATCCGCCTTGCCGAGCGCCTTGCGCACGGTGGCCATCTTCGTCTTGGCCGTTTGTCCCGCGAAGCGCAGGGGATGCAGCACCACAGCGCCAAGTGGCGGGGCAGGGCGATCGCTCCACACCGCATCAACCGGATTGTCCTCCACGGCCACGAGGGTGGCGCCTGCCGCCGTCGTCGCAGCTTCCAGGCGCTTGACCTGTGCGGGCGTGTGCAACCAAGGGTCATAACCGATGCGTGTGTCCCTTGGCGCATTGGTTTTCAGCCATGCATCGGGTGTCGTTGTGCCGCTGTCGATGGCGTCGAAGGCCTTTGTGTCGACCTGATCGCGCACCTGCAGGGTGTAGCGCCCATCCACGAAGATGGCAGCCTTGTCGTCGAGCACCACGGCGGTGCCTGCGGACCCGCTGAAGCCCGTGAGCCAGGCAAGGCGTTCACCGCAGGGTGGCACATATTCGTTCTGGAAATCATCGCCGCGCGGCACGACGAATCCATGGAGGCCACGGCGCTGCAGTTCATCGCGCAGGAGGGCGAGGCGCTGGCTGCCCTTTGAAGGGTCGGCGAGTTCGTCGAAGGTCTGGAAAGCTGGATATGCCATGGACTCACTGTGGCCCATGGCATGCACAATTTCAAAGTGCTTGTTCACTCAGAAGGGTCGGGCTGCCGCCCCGCCGCGCCGCATGAGCAGGGTGGCCCAGCCTTCGAGGTTGATGCGCTCGGCAAGCTGGAAGCCCTGCGCAGCATAGGCCGTGAGCACGCCCGGCACGTCCGGGCTGAGCAGGCCCGACAGCACCAGCTCGCCACCCACATCGATCAGCTTGCAGATGGCAGGCGCCATCTGCCGCAGGGGCCGCGCCAGAATATTGGCAAAGACCAGGTCATAGGGGGCTCCTGCCTGCAGGGCCGGATGCAGCACGCCACGGGCAACCACCGGGCGCACCCAGGGGGCAGCGCCGTTCAGGCGGGCATTGGAGGCGGTCGCAGCGACCGAGATGGGGTCGATGTCGCCAGCCGCGACCGGCCGGCGCAGGGCCCGGGCGGCTGCAATGGCAAGCACGCCCGTGCCGGTGCCCACATCGAGCACCTGGCGTGGGCGGCGCTGGCCGAGGATCTTGTCGAGCATCAGCAGGCAGCCGCGCGTGGTGCCATGGTGCCCAGTGCCAAAGGCCAGGGCGGCCTCGATCTCAAGGCCGATCTCATTGGCCTTGGCGCAGCCTCGGCTGTGGGACCCATGGACGAGGAAGCGCCCGGCCCGTACCGGCTTCAGTCCTTCGAGGGAGGAGGCGACCCAGTCCTGCTGGGCGACGCGGCTGAAGACGAGTTCGGCCGCGGCCTCAGGTCCGATCGCATTGGTCACGAGTTCGCGGACGAAGTCCTGGTCGGGTTCGTCGGCAAAGAAGACCTCGACGATCCAGGGCAGGTTCGTGGCCCAGCTTGGGGCTGCGCCCGGTTCCTCGAAGGCCGCCGCCGCCGTTTCCGCCGGATCGAACATCTCGACGATGAAATCCGCGATGGCGCGGGTCGTCGCTTCG
Organism: uncultured Hyphomicrobiales bacterium; assembly: GCA_903889985.1. GTDB lineage: Bacteria > Pseudomonadota > Alphaproteobacteria > Rhizobiales > Beijerinckiaceae > Terripilifer. Next base: position 33,262 of record CAISZN010000673.1, read on the forward strand.
TCGCTGCGGTAGCGCATCACATGAGTGGCGTTGTTGGGGGGCATTCCTTCGAGCATGGCGCCGCCTACCATGGCCGGCCCCGCCTGTCACGGGCGAGGCTTTACGGCCCGGCAAGGGTGGGCAGGCAATGTCAGGCGATGAGTGATGATTCATCCTTTCCGGACGGGTGCCTGAGGCGGCCGCTGCTGCTGGCGGCGGGCGGCCTTGCGGCGCTCGTGCTGCTGGCCAGCCAGCCCCTGCTCGACACGCTGCAGCTGACGGAAATCTTCTTCTACATGCAGGACATCTGGGTCCTGATGGGAATGGTTGCCCTCCTGCTGGTCATGGCGCTGATGTTGCCGCGCCTGCTGGTCCGTCTGCCTGTTGGGTGGGAGGGATGGCGGGGAATAGCAATCCTATGCGTCGCGACGCTGGTGCTGTCGGCTGCTGGTCACTGGATCGTATTTGGCGGCTATGCGGTCAGTCGCGACGAAGCCATGGCGCTGTTCGATGCGCAGATCCTGCGGGCGGGCCGCCTGATCGCCTTCGTGCCGGAAGCGTGGCGCGACTTTGTGCCGGCCCTTGAGCCGGCCTTCCGCCTGCAGGTGGCTGGCAATGTCGCCTGGCTGTCAGCCTACCTGCCGGGCAATGCGGCGCTGCATGCGCTCTTTGGCAGCCTGACGGGCCCGCTGCTGGCCTGTGCCTCTGTGTGGCTGGCATGGGCCTGCGCGCTGCGCCTGTGGCCCTCCCGCAGCGATGCGGCGCTTGTGGCGGCCATGCTGGTTGCTGCTTCCCCGCAGGTGCTCGTCACCGCCATGACGCCCTATGCGGCGAATGCGCATCTGGCGCTCGACCTGCTGTGGCTGTGGCTGTTCCTGCGGGGCGGCAAGCTTGGTCATGCGGGCGCGCTGGCGACGGGTGCCCTGGCGACGGGGCTGCACCAGATCGTGTTTCATCCGCTGTTTGTTGCGCCCTTCATTCTGGGGCTTTGGTGGCGGAGATGCTGGCGGCCCGCACTCACCTATACGCTGGGTTATGGCGTTATCTGCCTGTTCTGGTTGCTGTACTGGCGACTGCTTCTGTCTGCGAATGGCCTTGCGCCGGGAGCGACCGACTTCAGCGATCTCGCAACCCGTACGCGCCAGCTTCTCGCCGATTTCGAGTGGACCGGACTTGCCCTGATGCTGAAGAACGCGCTGCGTTTCTTCAGCTGGATGGTGCCGATCCTGCTGCCGCTCCTGTGTGTTGCCATCGCACATGTGCGGCAGTGGCGCTGGGAGCTTTGGGGGCTGGCCGCGGGCATCGTGGTGACGACACTCTTCGTCTTCGTGCTCATTCCCTATCAAGGTCACGGCTGGGGCTATCGCTACTGGCATGGGCTGATCGGCAATTTCGGTCTGCTCGCAACAGCCGGCTATGTCTGGTTGACGGACCGTGACCGTGCAACGCCTTTCGGTGCGGTGATGGTTACGGCAGGTGTGTCGATCGTGGTGTTCATGCCGTTGCGCGCGCTTCAGGTCTCGTCCTTCATCGCGCCCTATGAGCGAGCGGCTCAGGCGATCGGGCGTGCTGTGACCGATTTGGTGATTGTCGATCGTGCGGATCATGCCTTCACGGCGGACCTCGTGCGCAATGATCCCTTCCTGCGGCACAGGCCACTGATCCTGGACCTGTCGCAGCTGAGCGATGAGCAGATCCGCACACTTTGCGCGCGGGGGCCCCTTGGCTACTTCGGGCCGCAGCAGGCAGCAGATGCAGGCATCTTCGAGGCGGCCATGGATCCGCTCGTCAAATCAAGGCTCACGGATGGGCGCGCATTGATGACATCGCTTGGATGCGGGATGCCCATCAGCCTTGCTCGGTAAGTTCCTGCAGGATTGCCATGTAGCGCGAGGCTGTCTGCGCCCAGGCATAATGGGTGAGGGCAAAGCTGTGCAGTGCTTCTGCGTCGCGCGGCTGGGCGAGCGTCTCGCGCAGGGCCACTTCAAGCCGCGAAGCCGTGGCCTCCGGTTGCGCGGGATCTATCTGCACAGCCGCGAGAAGCGGAGTTGCTGCGGGATCTGCGGTTGCGGTGTCTTCGCCACAGATGGCGGGCAGGCCACTGGCCAGCGCCTCCTGCAGGACGAGCGGAAAGCCCTCGCCGATGCTTGGCAGCATGAAGACATCGCTGGAGCGGTAGAGGTCTGCGAGGCTTGATCCTGACAGGCCGGGAAAAGTATTCACATTGGCAAGAGACCACTGGGCCGGATCGAGCGGGCCCCAGCCGGCAAAGGCAAAGGCCACGTCGGGACAACGCTGTGCGAGCAAGCGCATCAGCGGCAGGCCCTTCTTTTCCACATAGCGTCCGACGAAGAGGCAGATCGGTCCCCGTGCAGGCAAGCCGAAGCGGCTGCGAAGGGCTGCGACCTCGGGAGCATCCTGTGCCGGGTGGAAGCACTGCGTGTCGACACCATTGACGATGAAGTCTGACGGATGGCGCAGGCGCACATTGTCGAAGAAGCGCCGGGTGATCTCGCTGATGAAGACGACGCGATCGACACGACGCAGCAACACTTTTGTCAAAAGGGCATTGGCCAGCTTCATCAATCCGCGCAGCACGGGATTGCGATAGGGCACTTCGCCGATGTGCTGGATCAGGATGCAGGGCTTGCCATAGCGCCGCGCAGCGAGCCAGCCGGCAAGGCTTGTCAGATAGATGCCATCATGGATCACGACCGCATCGTGGCTTGCAATCTCTGCGAAGATTTTCCGCCATGCGGAGGGATACAGCAAGGGATAGGGCAGGCCTGCAAGCCGCTCGATCATATTGCTTGCCGATAGTGCCACGCAATCGACGCCTGGAATTGCGGCAGGTGAGCGGTCGCCCGTGGCGAGCCATGTGATGCTGTTGCCCAGCTCTGCGAATTCGCGGGCGAGCCTGCCCGCGACGATCTCGATGCCGCCGCGATGATCCTCGAAGTAATGCGTCAGCATCATCAGCGAGAGCGGGGTCATCGCGCCGGGCCTTCTGCGCGGGCGAAGCCGAGCCGGGCACGGAAGGCGAGATGGGTCGCCACATAGTTCCACGCGAAAACGATCCCCGTTGCGATGATGCTGGCAGCCGCAATCGGCAGTGTCAGCAGGTCGCACAGGACGAAGAGGCTGCCGATCCAGACCGGATAGCTTGCCAGAATGCCGGCGCTGTAGCGCAGGAAGGGCACGAGGGCTGGTTTCGCCTCGAAGGTCGCCACCACATGCAGCAAATAGCCGATGACGAGCATGGGTGCGCAGATCACCCAGACGGCGGTCATGTAGCCGATGCCTGCCTGGACGGTGCCGATCAGCAGGAGGTTGTTGAGGACAGCACAGAAGCCGCCGACAAGCGTATAGCGGACGACGCGCGGGACCATCTGCCAGCGCGCGGCGAGGCTCACGGCTTATGTCCCGTCACGAGCAGGCAGGAGGCATGTGCCTCCGGCAGCCAGTCAGACGCATGGGCATCGACGTCGGCGCCTGCATTGACGATGTGTGCAATCAGCTTCGACAGGGGGAGGGGCAGGCGGCGGCGGTTCTGCAGCTCGCGGATGCCCATGGCGCGCTGCAGTTCGATTGGCCGGCGTGCTTCACCGAAGATGGAATAGACGAGTCCGCCCGTCATGCGCGACAGGCTTTCCCAGCGACGGGTCTGCGCGGCGTCCATGTAGCCAAGCGTTTCCTGCAGCTCCAGACCGTGGCGTGCGAGCAGGGCGGTCCAGTCGGCGCGGCTCAGATAGTTCAGATGGGCGATGCGCTTGTCGAGCCGCTTGAGATAATCGGCGCGCTCCACTTGGGGCAACAGTGGGCCGCGCAGGTTGTCGCGGAAGGGCGGTGCGGGGACGGTGAAGACGAAGCGGCCACCGCTGCGCAACAGGCGCGCGGCCTCGCGGATCGTGCCTTCGAGATCGGGGATATGTTCCAGGACGGAATTCGACAGGACAAAATCGACGCTGGCGCTGTCCTCGGGGATGGCGTCGCCCGGCGCCACATGCAGCCGCTTGTAGAAAGGAAAGGCGCGGGCGGCATCGACTTCCAGCGGGTCAGGGTCGATGCCGATCAGGTCGCGTGCGCCACCATGTTCCAGCACGATGCCGGTGAGGATGCCATCGCCGCAGCCAAGGTCGAGGCCGAGGCCATCAGGCAAGCCATGGCGCAGCAAGGCACCGATTTCGATGGCGCGCCAATAGGCCGTGGCCGGCTGGGCCGGATAGGAGCGGATGAAGTCGACGAGGAGCTCGTAATTGGTCATGCGGGCACGCGGGTTTCGCAGGCATCGATGATGGCGTGCTGCAGGGTGAGGATCTCGAGCGCACGCTGCGCGCCAATTGGCTCGAGCTTTTGCGTGTCACCCTCAATGGCGCTGGCGAATCTGCCGAAGACCTCATCGTTCCCATAGAAGAGGTTGCCGGTGAGATGGGGGATGCCGCTCGTCACATGCTGCAGCCAGTGCTGCAGTGTCGCTGAAATACTGGTCCGCAGCACGCTGCGCGTGTCATGGGCGCCATCGTTTGGAAGGCGGATGTAGATGTCGCGGAAGACGTCGACGATACCCATGGCCTTGCGGCCACACACCATCAGGTACCATTCGCTGACCGGGCTTTCGAAATTGCAGCCAAGGCGAATGGGGCAGCCAAGCGGTGCATCGAACCAGGCCTCGATGCGCGCAGGCGTGCGGGCTCCATTGCTACCGGGCAATGACATGGCGCTGCGCAAGAACAGCTCTCCGGCCACTGCGCGCATCAGATAGAGCAGATGCGGGCTCTCGTCATAGAAGAGGCCAAGCGGCAGCTGCTCGTACCACTCCGGCAGGCGCCGCGCCGGATTGCCGAACTGGACGGCGTCAATCCCGGTGATGGTGCCCAGCCGGTCGCTTGCGATGTCTGCCATCAGGCGGCGCGTGGAGCGGGCGAACTGGAAATTATGCACGATCGCCAACTGGCGCTGCGCTGCTTGGGCCGCAGCCACGAGATCCTCGCCTTCGGCCAAGGTCATGGTGAAGGGCTTTTCGGTGAGCACATGCTTGCCAAGCGCCAAGGCCTGAGTGGCAATGTCGTGATGTGCCATGGGGGCTGTGGCGATGACGATGGCATCGGCCTCGCCGATGAAGGGCACGTCGGCGAGTCGCGTTGCCTGTGCGTGATGCTTCAGTTGCAGGCGGGTGGCGACGTCGGCGGCACGTTCGCCGCGGCGGTCGATGACGCCGATCACGTCAAAACGCCCACTCTTGCGCATGACCGGCAGGTGCCGGTTCTGGCCGACCCAGCCGCAGCCGACGAGGACTGTCTTAACTGGCCCGGGCAAGTTTCTGCTCCTGCGCGTCCTGGCCTTGCGGCTGCACCTGCGGGATCGGCGCCGCTGGCGCCTGCAGGAATTCCGCCTCGTTGCCGCTCAGGATGGCGAGCAGGAATCCGCCCAGCGCATTCTGCACGCCAATGACGATCAGGGAGGTGCCGGCGACCGCAGGCAGCACATTGGCCATGGGCCCGTAGCTTGAGGACGACCAGTAGGCAACGACGCCGCCGAGAATGGCCAGACCTGCGAGGATGCTGCCGAGACCGGTGAACAGCATGGTCTCCAGCGTGACCCAGCGCGACAGCCAGCCTGTGATTGGCCCGGGGCGGCGATAGCCCTCGCGCATTCCGTAGAGTTGGGTTGCGCCGGCGAGCAGGCCGGTGACATGGCTGGTGCCGAGCATGGCACCGGCCAGGATCACCCAGTAGTTGCCAACCACAGATGCGCCGGAATAGCCGGCGAGCAGGACATAGGTCGCGTAGAATAGAATGCCGAGCGAGGCGACGGCTGTAACTGCGGCCGGAATGCCAAAGACAGAACTCGGGCTCAGCATCAGCAGGTAGCGCAGGTGTCGCCAGCCATCGCGCCAGGGGCGCAGGTGCGGCGGGCGATCGCGCAGGTCGCAGCGCAGGGTGGCCGGCACCTCATCGATGCGATGGCCCTTGAGAGCGGCCTTGATGATCATCTCGCTGGCGAATTCCATGCCCCGGCCGGTGAGCCGCAGGTCATGGAAGCATTCACGCGTCAGGGCCCGGATGCCGCAATGGGCGTCGCTGACGCCAGCCTTGAAGAAGAGGTTGAGGATGCCCGTGAGAATTGGATTGCCGATATAGCGGTTCTTCCAGGGCATGGCGCCCGGCTCGATGGAGCCATGGAAGCGGGAGCCCATGCACAGGTCCGCCCCCGCGCGCAGGCGCGAGACCATGTCGATGCAGTCCGTGAAATCGTAGGAACCGTCAGCATCACCCATGACGAGATAGCGGCCGCGGGCAGCCATGGCGCCGCCGATCAGGGCCGCACCATAGCCTCGTGCCGTCACAGGGACGACGCGCACACCCAGGGATTCCGCCACCTGCTGGCTGCCATCCGTGCTGCCGTTGTCGGCGATGATGATTTCGCCGGACAGGGCAAGACGGCTGCGCAGCAGGTCGAGGGCTTCCTGTGCATTCTGGATGCAGGTCGCCAGCCACGGGGCCTCGTTGAGGCATGGCATGATGATGCTGACGCCCACGCCAGCGTCATGGGTCATGTCCGGAACAGCGGGCTCGGCCACGGGGATCTCCGCTTCATCAGCGGACCATGGCGGGGCAGTGGTTAAGGTTTCGTTAGTCATAACCGGACGTTTGGAGTGAGCGCCTATTTCAGGGCGTCGGGCCCATGCATGGCGAGGTTTTACCCTCGGTTAAGCAATCCTGTTCATGAATGGGCAACACATTGCGCAGGTCACTCCCTGCGCCCAGATCGTCTCCTTATCAGGACAGGTGCGTGCCAGACGCGGGCTCCTCATTCACTCAGGCCGGGCTGCCGCCACGGGCGGATGTGCGTGCGCGTCTGAAGGAGGTGTTCGCGCGACTGCCGCTGCCGCCGCTCGCGTGGCGCGTCATGCGCTTTCTGATGGTCGGACTTGCGGGGCTCGCTGTCGATGCGGGCCTGTTCCATTGGCTCTATGGGAGCAATGTCATTGCACCAGTGGCCCGTGCGATATCGCTTGTCATCGCAACGCTTGTGACCTGGTCGCTGAACCGGACATTCACTTTTGACCCCAGCGGCCACAGGCCGATCCATGAGGCCCTTCGCTATGCCGGCGTGGCGCTTGTGGCGCAGGGCTTCAACTACCTCATGTTCCTGATCCTCCTGCATGTGACCGGCGCTGCGCATCCCCTGCGCATGCTGGTGGTTACGGCCGTGATGACAGCCGCCCTTTCCTTCACCGGCCAGAGCCTCTTTGCCTTCAGGCAGCGGCAAGCCGGTCACGTTTCATTCGAAAGGTAATTGCCGATGCAGTCCGATTGCGACGTCTTCGTCATCGGCGCCGGTCCGGCCGGGCTGACGGCGGCCTATCAGCTGGGCAAGGCTGGCCGCTCCACGATCATCATCGAGCAGGACCCTGTCCATGTGGGCGGCATCAGCCGCACTGCCAATTACAAGGGCTATCTCTTCGACATCGGCGGTCATCGCTTCTTCTCGAAATCGAAGGAAGTGGTCGACCTGTGGGATGAAATCCTGCCGCAGGATTTCATCGAGCGGCCCCGGCTGTCGCGCATCTTCTATGACGACAAGTTCTACTCCTATCCGCTCAATGGATTTGAGGCGCTGCGCAACCTCGGCCTCATCGAGAGCGCCATGTGCATGTTGTCCTATGGCTATGCGAAACTGCGTCCGATCCACGATCCCAAGACCTTTCACGAATGGGTGCGCAACCAGTTCGGCGAGCGGCTCTTCTCGATCTTCTTCAAGACCTACACTGAGAAAGTGTGGGGCATGTCCTGCGATGACATCTCCGCCGATTGGGCGGCGCAGCGCATCAAGGGGCTTAATCTCGGGTCGGCTGTCCTGAACGCCTTGTCGCGCTCCCTGCGAGGTTCGCGCAAGGCGCAGCCTGGCGCGCCGGTGATCAAGACCCTGATCGAATCCTTCCGCTACCCGCGCAAGGGCCCGGGCATGCTCTGGGAAGAATGTGCGCGCAAGGTCGCTGCCATGGGCGGCCAGATCCATATGGGCCAGCGGCTGCAGTCACTGGTCCGAAACGAGGTGACGGGACTTTGGACCGCAACCGCGGTGAATGTGCAGGGACAGACTACAAGCTGGAATGCGCGCGATGTCATCTCATCGGCACCCATCACCGAGCTCATGTCGTCATTGAAGCCTGCGCCGATCAGCCTGCTGCATGCGCGCAGCCTGAAATATCGTGATTTTCTCACGGTGGCACTCATTGCGCGCAGCGACCGCAGCTTCCCGGATAACTGGGTTTACATTCACGACCCGGCGGTGAAGGTCGGCCGGGTGCAGAACTTCCGTTCCTGGTCACCGGAGCTGGTTCCCGACGAGGGCATGACCTGCCTCGGTCTCGAATATTTCTGCTTCGAGGGCGATGGGCTCTGGAGCTCTCCGGACGCAGAGCTAATCGAACTCGCAAAGCGCGAAATCGATCACATCGGCCTCATCAGGTCCGAGGATGTGGTCGATGCCTGCGTCGTGCGCCAGGCCAAGGCCTATCCCGTCTATGACGATGTCTATCGCCAGAACGTCGATACGGTGCGTCGGGATCTCACCCTGCATTATCCCGGCCTGCACCTGGTCGGCCGCAATGGCATGCACAAGTATAACAATCAGGATCATGCGATGATGACGGCCATGCTGACCGTCCGCAACATTCTGGCTGGTGAGAATCTCTATGATATCTGGGGCGTGAACGAAGACGCCGAATATCACGAAGCCGGCTCCTCGGGTGAAATCGAGGCGCTCAAGAGCGAGCGAATGGTGCCGCGCAAACGGGCCTGATCTGCCTCTCCGGTCTGACGCGGCATTGCAGGGGCGCTGAAAATCAGCAAACTTCCCCAGCCGGGCTGAATCTGGCATCGAGGTGAGACACTCGGCGGGGACATTGATGATGGGTGCGCGATTTCTGCTGGCTTTATGTCTCCTGGCCTGTCCCGCCTTCGCGGACGAGGCGCAGGCGCCCAAGGTGCCGGCACCAGCGAACGGGCCTGCCACCGTCTTCACTTTCGGCCAGGAAAACCCGGATTGCAGCGAGTGGACAGACGCCTGTCAGGTCTGCACGCGCTCAGCCAGCGGCGCTCCGCAGTGCTCGACGCCCGGGATCGCTTGCATGCCGGGCGTGCCGGTGTGTCGCGTCAAGAAAGCGCCCTGAACCTCAGTGCTGGCGGAATTCGCCCGCTTCGACGAGCCTTGCCTGAAAATCGAGGATCGCATCCCTGTCCTTGCAGGACCAGTAGCGTCCATCACACTGGCGCATGAGTTCGGCCCGTTCCTGCCAAGATGGGGGCAGGGGAATGCCAGCGCCGTTCAGCAGGACCACGCCGAGATAGGGTACATCCAGCAAATCGAGATCCGGCAGCCTGGGTGTGGGAACGCCAATTCCCTCGACAGCATAGAAGGTCACGAATCCCACTGACTCATCTGGCAGCAGGACGTCCTCGGCCTCTGCTTCCTGCGGATAGCCAAGCAGTGTGCGGGTTGCGACCGGCTGATGATCGCCGTAGCGCACGATGAGGAAGCGCTCCTTCGGAAATCTGCGCTGCAGTTCGGCGCGAAGCCAGTCATGGTCCATGCGCGCAATGGCAACCCGCCGGAGGAACTCGCTCATCTCGGGATCGGTGCCGGGTCCGCCACCGGGCACATCCATCCCAGGTTCGTAAATGATGTCATAGGGCCAATGTGCCGACATGGTCTCGAGGAAGACGAAAAGCGGAGCAGCCGAGGCCTTGGTATGGCGGCTGATCTCGTCCAGCATGTTGGTGAAAAAGAAGCGGTCGCGCTCGTTGTCGATCTTGTTACCTTGCCTGGTGCGATCGAAAATATCGCTGAATCCGATGGACTCATAAAAGCGCGCCGCTGCCATGATGACCTTCGGCCAGGGCGTGAAGAACACGTTTCGATAGCCGCAGCCCTGCATCACCTGCGGAAGGGTCAGATTGAGGCGTCCTGAGGTGAAAACCTGCACATAGTTTCGCATGGAGCCATAGCCACGCGACGACACGCCGGTCATCACCGAGAATTCGCTGATCCATGATGCGCCACCATAGGTCTCGGTCCGCATCTTGTGGATCTTGCCATCCGCAGACTGGAAGAAGGGCAGGATCGATTTGTCGTAAGAAAGCTGAGGAAACAGGGTGGGCTGCACCATGGATTCCTCATGGATGAGGATCACATGGGGCGGAGCCTGCGCGAGGCTGCAACCTGGGTTCGGAACAAAGGGTGCCTTGTTGGGATTCCGGCGCTCCGCAGCAATCAGGCCGCCGCGTCTTGCTGCCTCAATGCTCTCGGCAAAGGATGCGTAGAAATCGCCGAGGAAGAGGTCGTTCCAGAAATATTGCGTGTGGCGGCGCTCGGGCCGGTCGAAGGCCGCATGCGCTGCGATGAAGCCAAAGACCGCGAGTGCCGGCACGCCCAGCGGCCACCAGCGCATCCGCCAGTCGATGCGCCACGCCGCAGCGAGCAGGGCTGTTGCCAGCAGCAGGCTTGCGCAGCCTGCCGCGAGCCGGGTCGGACCAAGTTTGCCAAGCTCCGCCCATCCATCGCGCGACCCCAGGAAATAGACGAAATCCCATGCATGCAGGACCATGTCTTCCTGGCTGCGTTTCAGCCAGGAGACCAGCATGACGGAGAAGACGATGAATGCGCAGAAAAGACTTGAGAACAGGAGTCTTCGCGTCAGGAAGAAGAGCAGGGACAGGATGGAAGCGGTGGTAAAAATGGCAAAGTAGAGGCTCGCGCCCTCACCTTCAGTGAAGAACATCGACCCGAAGGTCGCGCCAAGCACGGGCAGGGCCAGCAAGCTCGAGAGCCATGGGCCG